>JBJTAW010000210.1:0-3704 GCA_046091025.1 Chakrabartia sp.
CCCCCGGCCCCTCCCGCAAGCGGGAGGGGAGCTAAAGCTTCACGACATTAGCCGAAAACCCATCCTGCCTGTGTTCGTGAAAAAGCCTGGCCATAGGGTCATCGCTGACCTCAAAAGTCACGCCACTGGTGAACCCATTAAACCTGGTCCGCATCGCGCAGCCATAGGCCCCGAGCATCCCGATTTCGATATAATCCCCGGCCTGCACATCGGCGGGCAGCAGGAAGGGCCCAGCCATATGATCCATATCGTCACAGGTCGGGCCGTAAAAGCTGAACGGCATGTCCCGCGTGTCAGACGCCTGTTCGCGCAGCAGCGCAACGGGGAAGCGCCAGCCGACGTGCGCTGCATCAAACAGCGCGCCATAGGCCCCGTCGTTAATATACAGCTCTTCGCCACGGCGCTTTTCCACTCGGACGATCAGCGACGAATATTCCGCGCACAAGGCCCGGCCCGGCTCACACCAAAGTTCAGAGGAATAGCTGACGGGCAGATCCTCATAAGCACGCTGGATTGCGGCAAAATAAGCGGCACGAGCAGGCGGCTCCATGACCGGATAAACGCTGGGAAAACCCCAGCCGACATCAACGACATCCACGGTGACGCCGGAGCCAACAATTGCGGCCCGCACCCGCTCCATCGCTTCGGTATAGGCAGACGGCGTCATCGCCTGACTGCCGACATGGAAGCAAAGGCCCAGCGCATCGGCCACCTGTCGGGTATCGATCAGCAACTGCTTCACATCCGCTGGATCAGCGCCGAATGTGGACGCGAGGCTCAGCTTGGAATGATCGGACGACACCCGAATGCGCACACATAAGGTCAAGTCGGTTGCGCCGTCGGTTGCGCGGACAATCTTGTCCAGCTCTTCCGAGGTGTCGAGCGAGAAGGTGCGCACGCCATGATCGAAATAGGCTTCGCGAATCGCTTCTTCGGCTTTCACCGGATGCATGAAGCACAAGGTCGCCTCTGGCGCGCTCTCGCGCACCAGCCGAACTTCACTCAGCGAGGCGACGTCAAAATGCGTGATCCCATTGTCCCACAACAGCGCGATGAGCACAGGGGATGGGTTGGCCTTGACCGCATAGAGGGACTTGCCCGGAAACTTCTCAACAAAAAAGCGGGCGGCGCGCTCTGCGGCGTGCGGACGGATGAGCGTGACCGGCTGAACCGGACGAAGGGCTGTCGCTAGCCCCAGCGCGCTATGGTGCTTAAACAACTCAAGGGACCTCCAAAAGGTAGTTCAACATTCACAAAGGCTGCCTTGCGGTTATTGGAAGTCCCCATGGGGCAGCGGAGGGGGCGTATATGAATTGCGTGCCCCTATGTAAAGTAGAAGAAAGGTCAGGGTTTTAGGGGGCTGGCGGCGCGTGGAAAAAGACAGAAAACCGACGGTTTCCGGCGTGCAACGGGCATATGAAAAAATGACCCAGCTTGTCCCGCCGACGCCGCTGCTGCCGCTTAGGGTCGGCGACTCGACCCTCTGGTGCAAATGTGAGTGGGAACAGCCGATGCGCGCCTTTAAGTTGAGCGGGGCTTGGCACCGACTGACGGATCTTTCCCAAGACGAGCGAACGGCTGGCGTCGTTGCCTTTTCCAGCGGCAATTACGCGCAAGGAATTGCATGGGCGGCCCAACGTCTGGGCATGCCCGCGCTCATCGTTATGCCGCGCGATACGCCGCAGGTGAAGCTGGAGGGGACCCGGGCCTTGGGCGCGGACATTGTCCTCTATGACCGGATGAGGGAAAAGCGCGATGAAATTGCCGCGCGCATTGCGGCAGAGCGGGGCGCGATTTTGGTGCCGAGCTTTGATGATCCTTGGGTCGTTGAAGGGCAGGGGAGCGCCGGGCTAGAAGCCCGTGACCAAATGGCGGCTTTAGGCCATGGCGCGCCTGACCTTGTTATCATGCCCTGTGGCGGTGGCGGGCTGGCCGCAGGGCTGGCGCTGGCGCTGCCCGAGGCCCGGATCGTCGTGGCAGAGCCGGAAGGCTGGGATGATATGGGTGGGTCGCTGCGTACAGGCGAGATTGTGCCGGTTGGTCCCAATCCACCGCCGACACGCTGTGATGCGATCCAGACTCTGCGCGTCGCGCCCATCACATTTGACATTTTAAAGCCGCGTCAGGCCGAGGGTGTGGCGGTGCGCGAAGCAGAGACCTTTGCCGCGATGCGTCATGCCAAAGAAGAACTGGGCCTTCGGATTGAGCCGGGCGGGGCGGTTGCGCTAGCTGCGGTGCTTGCAGGTAAGGTGACGTTGAGCGCGCGAACGCTCGTCCTGCTCTCTGGCGGCAATGTCGATCCAGAGTTGTTCGACACGGTCATGTCCGGCTAGAGCCGCTCTCATGTCTGATATTTTCTTGTCGATCGCCATCCTTGCATGTGCCGCCCTGATCTGGGGCGGGGTGCGTCTGATCCGCGCCGCCAAAGAGCGGCGCAAGGGTGGCCTGATGATCATTGCCGCGCTGGTTCTTCTCGCCAATGTTCTGATCATCGCCTGGCCGCACAGCTAGGCAATCTGCAGCATGTTTTGGGAACAAGGCGGGCCTTGTTCGGTTGCTCTTTCATCACCCGGTATCGCCGGGCCAGAGATGAAGGAGATGAACGATGCGCGGGATCGCGAAAATCGGGATGATGGCCCTTGCCGCCACAACGCTTGGAGCCTGCGCCAATCAACAGGAAAATGGCACGCTCCGCTCAGCAGGGCAGGGAGCCGCCATCGGAGCGCTTGGCGGTGCGGCGGTCGGTGCTGTGGTCGGTGGGGTCAGCCCCGTTGAAGGGGCCGTGGCAGGCGCAGTTGTTGGCGGCGCAGTGGGCGCTTTAACCGCCAAAAATCGGCGTTGGATCCGGGATGATCAGGGCTATTGCGATTATCTGAGTGACAAGGGCGACCGCGTTTATGACCGGACGCGCAGCTGCTGATCATGATAGGCAGCGTGCGCGCGGGGCGGCGGTTAGGCCGCAGTCCCGCCCACGGTGAGGCCTTCGACCAAAAGGCTCGGCTGGCCGACACCGGCGGGAACACTCTGCCCGCCCTTGCCGCAAATGCCGACGCCTTCATCCAGCGCCATGTCATTGCCAATGCCCATCACCTTGTTCAGCACGGTTGGCCCATCGCCGATCAGCGTTGCGCCCTTCACAGGCGCGCCAATTTTTCCGTCCTTGACCAGATAGGCCTCGGTGCAGCTGAACACGAACTTGCCAGAGACGATATCGACCTGACCGCCGCCAAAGCTCTTGGCGAAAATGCCATTCTTCACCCGCGAGAGAAGTTCGGCCGGATGGTCCGTGCCAGCCTTCATATAGGTATTGGTCATGCGCGGCATGGGCGCATGTGCATAGGATTCGCGTCGGCCATTGCCGGTGGGCTCCACGCCCATCAGTCGGGCATTGAGCCTATCTTGCATATATCCTTTTAAAATGCCGTCTTCGATCAGGATATTTTCCCGCGTGGGCGTGCCCTCATCATCAATGGAGAGCGAACCGCGCCGCGCCTCCATCGCCCCATTATCCACAATCGTGACGCCGGGGGCGGCCACCCGCTCCCCAACGCGGCCGGAAAAGACGCTGGTGCCCTTGCGATTAAAATCGCCTTCTAGACCATGGCCAACGGCTTCGTGCAGCAACACGCCCGGCCAGCCGGGGCCGACCAGAACGGTCATTTCCCCTGCCGGGGCATCAATGCTCGACAGGTTAACAACGGCCT
>JBJTAW010000211.1:0-3879 GCA_046091025.1 Chakrabartia sp.
CGACCAGACATATAAATCAATTCTTCCGGCTCTGTCAAGCTATTGCTATGCGCACGCACCAAGGACAGCGCTAATTCCTCGGCACTTTTCTGCTCCAACAAGCGGGACGCGAGCATCTGCTCTTCTTCGCTCGCCTCAATGGGCTCCATCAAGGTCGCAAGAAGACGATCCCTATCCCGTTCCCGAATGGCAGCCGATGTGGGCGCCTCGCCCCATTCTGCGGCGATGCGCGCACTGCGCAATAGCGCTTCCACCCGTCTGCGACGCTGATGCGGCACAATCAAAACGGCCGTGCCCTTATTCCCCGCCCTACCCGTCCGGCCAGAGCGATGCTGCAGCGTTTCAGGATCTCGGGGGACTTCCACATGAATCACAAGGCTTAAGGAGGCCACATCAATGCCGCGCGCGGCGACATCGGTTGCAACGCAAACGCGCGCCCTTTTATCGCGCAGGGCCTGCATCGCCTGATTGCGCTCATTCTGGCTATGCTCACCAGATAAGGCGACGGCGGCAAAGCCCCGCTCAATCAGCGTCGCGTGCAAATGGCGCACATTGTCGCGTGTTGCACAAAACAGCATCGCCGTTTCCGCTTCATAAAAACGCAACAGATTGACGACGGCATTTTCAAAATCGGCCGGCGCCACTGTCACCGCCTGATCGCTGATATCGCCATGCCCGCGATCGTCCTCCACCGTCGAGATCCGCAGGGCATCGCGCTGATACCGCTTGGCCAAGGCAATAATTGGCTTTGGGATTGTTGCTGAGAACAAGAGCGTCCGGCGTTCAGATGGCGTGGCATCCAATATGCCCTCGAGATCATCCCGAAAGCCCATATCCAGCATTTCATCCGCTTCATCGAGGACGACAAAGCGCAACTTTGATACATCCAGCGCGCCGCGCTCCAAATGGTCGCGCAGACGTCCCGGTGTGCCAACCACAATATGCGTGCCCTGATACAGCGCACGACGTTCCTTTGAGGCGTCCATACCGCCGACACAGGTTGTGATCCGCGCGCCGAGTTCTGCAAATAACCAGGTCAATTCGCGGCTAACCTGCAAGGCAAGTTCGCGCGTCGGCGCAATAACCAGCGCGCTGGGCGCCCCTGCCGCAGGGCGCGTGGCACCTTCGCTCCAAAGGTCAAGGCCCATGGCAAGCCCAAAGGCGACGGTCTTACCAGATCCGGTACGTGCAGAGACAATAAGGTCGCGATTATGGGTTTCAGGCTCAATCACCGCAGCCTGAACAGCCGTCGGAACGCTATAACCACGCGCGGTAAGCGCCGCACGAAGCGGCTCTGGAATTTGGGAAAAGGGCATAATCTCAATACAGTTTGAGGGAAAAAATATCGGGCGAACCGATTTGGAAACTGATCCTTGTCTAACCAGCGCCAGACCGATCCTTCCCCTTGTCTCTACAGTTATTTAGCGCGAAAAGCCACAGGCCAATTTGCTAGGCCGACTTGGCGCGCCATTTGACTAGACGATGCTCGCCTTAATCGCGGCCATTGCAGCCTCTGCCTGACTGCCATCGGGGCCGCCGCCTTGAGCCATATCGGGCTTGCCGCCGCCACCTTGACCACCCAAGGCTTCGACAGCCTTGCGCACCAAATCAACAGCGCTGAACCTGCTGGTCAGATCATCGGTCACGGCAACCAAGACGGACGCCCGCCCCTCATTGACTGCGACAAAGGCCGCAACGCCAGACCCAAGTCGCGCCTTTGCATCATTGGCAAGGCCCCGCAGGTCCTTCGGATCCAGCCCGTCAAATCTCTGCCCAAGGAACAGCAATCCACCAATATCCTCAGGTTCCGCTGGTGCCGCACCAGAGCCGCCAAGCGCCAAAGCCTTTTTGGCCTCTGCCAGTTCTTTTTCCAATTTGCGCACCATCTCTGCCAAAGCAGACACGCGCGTCGGCACTTCATCTGGGTTTGCGCGCAATTGAGATGCCACGTCTTTCAACTTGTCATCCCGGTCCGACAGCCAGCGCCGCGCCACTTCACCGGTGAGCGCTTCAATACGCCGAACGCCCGATGCAACGGCTGATTCAGAGACAATCTTGAACAAGGCAATATCGCCCAAAGCATTCACATGGGTGCCCCCACACAGTTCAACGGAATAGGGCTTTTCATGATCGCGCGGCCCCATCGTCAAAACCCGGACTTCCTCGCCATATTTCTCACCAAACAGTGCCAAAGCACCTGCCGCAATGGCGTCATCCGGCGTCATAAGGCGCGTGGTCACAGACTGGTTGCGGCGGATCTCCGCATTTACTTCGGCCTCAACAGCCGCAACATCCTCCGCCGTCAGCGCATTGGGGTGTGAAAAGTCGAACCGAAGCCGATCAGCGGCAACCATGCTGCCCTTTTGGGTTACATGCGCACCCAATCGGTTGCGGAGCGCCGCATGCATTAAGTGCGTGGCCGAGTGATTGGCGCGGATACGATCACGGCGTTCCTCATCCACGGATAGATGGACCGTTTGGCCTACCGAAATATCGCCCGCCTCAATCACCGCCTGATGCGTGTGGAGCCGCCCCAAAGGCTTGCCCGTATCGTCAACGCGCGCCGCAAAGCCGTGGTCGCCACGGATCGTGCCAGCATCGCCGGTTTGCCCACCGCTCTCCCCATAAAAGGGCGTCTGGTTGGTCAAAATGGTAACGTTATCACCCGCCTTAGCGGCCTCGACACGCTGCCCCTCTTTAATCAGCGCCAAAACTTGGGCTTCGGCTTCTGTGCTCACATAACCTGTGAATTCGGTGCCCCCAAGCTCATCGGCAATATCACACCAGATATCATCCGACGCTGTTTCGCCAGAACCTTTCCAGGCGGCCCGCGCCATAGCCTTCTGCCGCGCCATACCCGCGTCAAATCCCGCCCGGTCAATGCCGAGGCCCTGCGCGCGCAAGGCGTCCTCGGTCAAATCATAGGGGAAGCCATATGTGTCATAGAGCTTAAACGCCGTGTCGCCGGGCAAGACATCGCCCGATGCCATCGTCGCGGTCGCTTCGTCGAGCAGCTTTAGCCCCTTATCGAGCGTTTGGCGGAACCGCGTTTCTTCTTGCAGCAAAGTCGCTTCAACCAGTGGCTGCGCGCGCAGAAGCTCAGGATAAGCAGCGCCCATTTCCGCGACAAGCGACCCAACCAAACGGTGCATCAACGGGTCTTTCGCGCCCAACAAATGCGCATGCCGCATAGCACGGCGCATGATGCGGCGCAGAACATATCCCCGGCCCTCATTGGATGGCAGCACGCCATCTGCAATGAGGAAACCAGATGCGCGCAGATGGTCCGCAATGACCCTATGCGACGCCTTCATCGCGCCATTGGGGTCGCTTTTGGTGAGTTCCGCCGATTCACCGATCAAGGATTTGAACGTGTCGGTATCATAATTGTCGTGCACGCCCTGCAGCACCGCCGCAATGCGTTCCACCCCCAGGCCCCTATCAATGGAGGCACGCGGCAAATTGGTTCGGCTGCCATCGGCTGACTGTTCAAATTGCATGAACACAAGGTTCCAGATTTCGACGAAGCGGTCGCCATCTTCATCTGGGGACCCCGGTGGCCCACCTGCAATGTGATTGCCATGATCCCAGAAAATCTCGCTGCACGGGCCGCAAGGCCCATTATCGCCCATCGACCAAAAATTGTCGCTGGTGGGAATACGAATGATCCGGTTTTCTGGCAGACCCGCAATTTTGCGCCAAAGGTCGAATGCCTCATCATCGGTGTGATAAACCGTGACGGTGATCCGATTGGGGTCAAGGCCCCATTCCTTCGTGGTCAGGTTCCAAGCGAGCGAAATCGCTTGTTCCTTGAAATAATCACCAAAGGAAAAATTGCCGAGCATTTCAAAAAATGTGTGGTGCCGCGCGGTATAGCCG
>JBJTAW010000212.1:0-5323 GCA_046091025.1 Chakrabartia sp.
GAAGCGCCCGCACCCTAAGGCAAGTTTAGCCCTTTCGGTGCGCCCATAAATGGTGCGCCCCGACAATGACGGAACCGAGCGCTAGGCCAAACACGCCTGCGCCTGTCGCATGGGCGATCCATTCCACACTGGCCTGCGCAAAGGGCACAGCGAGCCCTGCAGACTTCGCCAAATGATCGACCCAATCTGGCAAGGGAGTCAGATGGAATTCATGCAGCCCGTGAAGCACAATGCCACCGCCCACCCAAATCATGGCGGCGATGCCAATGATGGACAATGCAGATAAAATGAACGGCATCGCCCGCACAAGGCGCGTTCCAACGGCCGCTCCAAGCGCGCTGCCGCCCTGCGCCATGCGCAGGCCTAGATCATCCATCTTCACAATCAAAGCAACCACACCATAAACCGCAACGGTAATGACCAACGCGACGATCAATAAAATGCCGGCCTGCATGGCAATTGGCTCTTTGGCGACTTCCGCCAGCGCAATCGCCATAATTTCTGCAGACAGAATAAAGTCTGTGCGCACAGCCCCTGCAACCATATGAGATTCATGCTCGACCGCACTCAATTCAACTGCCGCTTCTTCTAAAATCTCCTGCTTGGGCCGCATAGATTCTAGAACCTTTTCGGCCCCTTCAAAACAGAGATAGGCCCCACCCGCCATCAAGATGGGCGTAATGGCAGCAGGAAGAAAATAGCTAAGCAACAGGGCTACAGGGAGGATGAAGAGCAGCTTATTGCGCAGGGAGCCGCGGGCAATGCGATAGATTACCGGCAATTCCCGATCCGGCGTAAAGCCGGTCACATAGCGTGGCGTCACGGCGGTATCATCAATGACCACGCCCGCTGCCTTCACGCCCGCTTTACCGGCCGCGGCCCCTACATCATCAATGGACGCGGCGGCCAATTTGGCAATCACCGCCACATCATCCAGCAGCGCCGCAAGACCCGATGCCATAAAGACTTTCCTTCCCGTTTTCTGCCGCCCTTGATAGGGATTTTGGCTCGGACCGTCTAGCGAGAGAAGATTAATCATATCGCACCGCCATTTTCTGTCCTGGCGGAATTTTGGCCAAATCAAGCAAGGTTAAGGAAATATAAGCTTTTATTCGGTATCGCTGCTCAATTCGTCGCTGCCACAGAATCGTTCGTCGCAAGGCGGCTAGCCCGATCGATGAGCCTTGCTAGGACATGTCTGCAGGAACAGGGGAAATTTGGATATGACATCAGCGGCGGCAAACCCAGTTCGGTTAACCATTGGGGTCGGCCTGTTGACCTTGGCCTGCATTGCTCCAGCTGAATTGCCCGCTTCTGCCGAAGCAGCCTCTATCCAAAAATCTTCATCTTCTAAAAATGATAAGGCATCTGGCGCTCCGATGACGCTCAAGCTGCGCTCAACTGGCCATTCCATCAGCATCATGTTGCCGCCAACATCGCCTGAGCCAACCATCAACGATTCCGCGCGTGCTGCGCCGGTAGAATTGACCACCGCCCTTCGGACCTTGTGGTCCGCCTTTCCGGGCAAGGCCGGCATCGCGGTGATGAAGGGCGATGGGTCTTGGCTGGTCTCCTATCGCGGCGATGAACCGATGCCGCAACAAAGCGTGTCCAAGCTTTGGGTGTCCATCGCCGTCATGGACGCGGTCGATAAAGGTCAGCTGCGCCTTGAAGACAAGGTGACACTCCGCAAATCGGACATGACCCTTTTTCACCAGCCAATCGCATCGCTGATCGGCCCTGACGGCTATACGACAACGATTGGCGCCTTGTTGCGCCGTGCGATGACGCAAAGCGACAATACCGCGAATGATTTTCTCATGCGCCGTGTGGGCGGCCCGTCCGCAATTCGGGATGTTATTGCCTCCAAGCGACTTGGGGCCATTCGCGTTGGCCCGGGAGACCGGCATTTTCAGGCAGCGACTGCGGGCATGACGTGGCGTCCGGAATATAGCAGCGGCTGGGCCTTCCAAACTGCCCGGGCATCCCTACCCCTGAGCGTGCGCAAAAGCGCCATGGACAAATATGTGGCAGACCCGATGGATGGCGCGACACCAGCCGCCATTGCCCGCTCGCTGGCCCGGCTGAAGCGCGGCGAATTGTTGAGCGCACAATCGACCCGCTACTTGTTGGGCGTGATGGAACAGACGACCACAGGCCGGTCGCGGCTTAAGGCGGGCGTCCCTGCAGGTTGGAAACTGGCCCACAAGACAGGCACCGGCCAAGATTTGCAGAGCAGAACGGCTGGCTTTAACGATGTCGGCATTATGACGGCACCAGATGGCACCAGCTATACCGTTGCCGTAATGATCGCGGATACAAAGGCCCCCATCGGCTATCGTCAACGCTTGATTCAGCAGGTTGCAGCCACCGTGGCCGCCAGCCACCGTGCCAGCCAATATGCATCCCGCACCTCAGGCACCTCAGCAGGCGCAAACTGATCCGCGAAAGCTGTCGCCAAATTGTTGCCCGCTTGCTAATCCCTCATCATGGGTGAACAAAAACATCTCTATCTCGTTGACGGGTCTGGCTATATTTTTCGGGCCTATCACCGCCTCCCGCCACTGACCAATATTCACGATGAACCCGTTGGCGCGGTCTATGGTTATACAACCATGTTGTGGAAGCTCGCAGATGCGCTGCACAAGGCAGATGGGCCTACCCATATGGCGGTCATCTTAGACGCGTCGGGTAAATCCTTCCGCAATGAGATTTACGATCAGTATAAGGCCCACCGGCCGCCTGCTCCGGAAGATCTGGTTCCCCAATTCCCGATGATCCGGGATGCGACGCGCGCTTTCTCGCTGCCGTGCATTGAGGAAGTCGGGCTGGAAGCCGACGATATCATTGCCTCCTATGCCAAGGCCGCGCTTGCCCAAGGCTGGCTCGTCACAATCGTATCGACCGACAAAGATTTGATGCAGCTGATCCAGCCCGGTCTGGACATGCTTGATCCGATGAAGGGGGAACGGCTTGGCCCCCATGCCGTGTTCGAAAAATTCGGCGTCGGCCCAGAACAGCTGGGCGATGTGCTCGCGCTCATGGGCGACAGCGCGGATAATGTCCCCGGAATCCCCGGCATCGGCCCCAAAACCGCGGCCAAGCTGATCCAAGAATTTGGCACTGTCGAAGCCGTGCTCGCCGCGGCCCCCGATATGAAGCCCTCCAAAATGCGCGAAAACCTCATCGCCCATGCGGATATGGCCCGGCTCTCCCATATACTGGTGACTTTGAAAGAAGACGCCGCTTTGCCGGAACCTTTGGAGGATCTTCTTCTCAAAGAAATCCCAGAGCCGCCCTTGCGCGCATTTTTGGAACATCATGGCTTTTCCTCTCTGCTCAAAAAACTGGGCGGAGAGCCGGGTCGCGCTGATCATCAAACGATGAAGCTGATCAAGGCGGAGGCCCGCACTGGCGCGCCAGAGGCTATCGTGGAACCTGTCGCGCAGGTGTTTGACCGTGATGCCTATGCCTGCATTCAAACCGAAGCTGATCTCGCCAGCTGGATTGCAGAGGCCCATCTTGCGGGTGTCATCGCTGTCGATACGGAAACCGACGCGCTGGATGCCATTGCGGCGGGCCTAGTCGGAGTGAGCCTTGCGACAGGGCCGAACCGTGCATGCTATATTCCGCTGGCCCATGGCGGGAATGACCTGTTTTCAGATGCGCCCAAGCAGATCCCGCTGGCAACGGTACTGACTATGCTGAAGCCGCTTCTCGAAGATCCATCGGTTCTCAAAATCGGCCATAACATCAAATATGATCTCAATGTCCTGACCCGTTATGGGATTGATGTGACTCCAATCGACGATACGATGGTTTTGAGTTTCGATCTGGATGCCGGCAAGCGCAATCACGGCATGGATGAGCTTGCACTCACCCATCTGGGGCACAGTTGCATCGCCTTTAAGGATGTCTGCGGCTCCAGCAAAAACCAGCTTCGGTTCAATCAGGTCGAACTAAAGACAGCCACGGCCTATGCCGCTGAAGATGCCGATGTCACGCTGCGCCTTTGGCACGCCCTAAAGCCGCGACTGTCGGCGGAACAGGCAACGCGGGTCTATGAACGCGTGGATCGCCCGCTCATTCCCGTCCTTGCGCGCATGGAGATGCGCGGCATCCAAGTTGACCGGGAAGAGCTGGCCCGCATGTCCGCCGAATTCTCAGATGGCATTGCGGCTCTGGAAATCGAAATCCATGGTCTGGCCGGAAAGCCGTTTTCGGTGGGCAGCCCCAAGCAATTGGGCGAAATCTTATTTAGAAAAATGGGCCTGAAGGGTGGAAAGAAGGGCAAGTCGGGGGATTATTCAACCGATGTGACCGTGCTGGAAAGATTGGCAGACGACGGCGTTGAGATTGCCCGCAAGGTGCTCGACTGGCGGCAATTGTCCAAGCTCAAATCCACCTATACCGATGCGCTGCAGCAGCAGATCAACCCCAAGACCGGACGTGTCCACACCAGCTATAGCCTCACGGGCGCGCAGACTGGCCGCCTCTCCTCCAACGATCCTAATTTGCAGAATATCCCGATCCGTTCAGAAGCGGGGCGGCGTATTCGGCAAGCCTTTGTGGCAGAACCGGGAAATGTATTGCTGTCGGCAGATTATAGCCAAATCGAACTGCGGCTGGCAGCGCACATGGCTGATGTGCCTACGCTGAAGGACGCCTTTGCCAATGGCGAGGATATTCACGCCCGCACCGCGCAGGAGCTGTTTGGCGAGGTGAACCGCGACACGCGCGGTCGGGCCAAAACGATCAATTTCTCGCTCCTCTATGGCATTTCGCGCTGGGGTTTGGCGGGCCGCCTGGGCATTTCAGCAGACGAAGCGCAGGCGATGATCGACCGCTATTTTGAGCGATTTCCCGGCATTAACCGCTACATCAGCCAGACCCAGCAAATGGCGCGCGAAATGGGCTTCACCGAAACCCTTTTTGGCCGCAAAACCCATTTCCCGCGCATCACCAGCCAGAACCAGACCGAACGGGCCGGGAGTGAGCGGGCCGCCATGAATGCCCCCATTCAGGGCACCAGCGCCGACATTATCAAGCGCGCAATGGTGCGGATGGAACCTGCCCTGCTGCAAGCCGGGCTGCACAATGTTCGCATGCTGTTGCAGGTGCATGACGAACTTGTCTTTGAACTTCCCGAAGGCGATGTGGCCGCCGCCCGCCCAATTATTGAACGGGTGATGGCCGAAGCGGCTGAACCTCTGGTGACGCTCGATGTGCCGTTGGGCGTTGAAATTGGCACAGGCCGAAAGCGGGGTGATGCTCATTGACGAGCAGCGCCCCAAATGCTGGCTATGACCTGCTGGCTCAGGCC
>JBJTAW010000213.1:0-6713 GCA_046091025.1 Chakrabartia sp.
CGTTCCGCCTGTGCACGCGCTTCATCCGTCACCTGCGCGCCAGAAAGCATACGGGCGATCTCTTCGCGACGCTCCGCCGCGGTAAGCAGACTCACGCTGGTGCGCGTCACCGTGCCTTCGGAGGCCTTGGCGATCAGCAAATGCCCCGCCCCCCGCGCCGCCACTTGCGGGCTGTGCGTGACGACCAGCACTTGCGTGCGTTCCGCCAACCGGGCCAGACGATCCCCAATGGCCGAAGCCACAGCCCCGCCGACGCCGCGATCAATCTCATCAAAGATCATCGTGCCCGCCGCACCTTCTTCCGCCAGCGCAACCTTGAGCGCGTGGATGAAGCGCGACAATTCCCCCCCCGATGCGATCTTGATCATAGGCGCAAAGGGCGCGCCGGGGTTGGTCGATATCAAAAACTCTACACGGTCCATGCCCCATGGCCCCCATTGGGCTTCGGGAAGGTCTTCGACCAATGTTTGGAAACGTGCGGATTCCAGCTTGAGCGGCGCCAGTTCGGCCGCGACAGCGACATCCAATCGAAGGGCGGCCGCTTGACGCACGATGCTGATGGCGCGGGCCTCTGCTTCATATGTTTGTCGTGAGGTCCTTACTTGCGCCTCAAGCCGGGCCAGACCCTCTCCACCAGCTTGAATAGCCTCGAGCTTTGCAGAGAGTTCGGCGGTCAGATGGGCCAGATCATCCGGCTGCACCCGGTGCTTTCGGGCGAGTGCGCGCAGGTCAAACAGGCGTGTTTCATCGGCCTCTAGCCGTGCCGGATCAAAGGACAGGGCAAAAGCCGCATCGCGCAGCCTATCTTCCGCTGTGCCGCTTTCGATAATCGACCGATCCACAGCCTCCAGCGCTTGAGCAAGCGCGCTATGATCGCCCGCCATACGGTCCAATATGCGGGCCGCTTGGCGCAATTGGGATAAGGCACCGTCCGCCCCTTCGATCAGCGCGGTAACAGCCTCGAGTTCGGCGGCAATTTTCTGCCCACGCGTCATCATGGCGCGGCGGTCTGCCAATTCTTCTTCCTCGCCCGGAAGAGGCGCAAAAACGGTCAGTTCTGAAACAGCATGAGACAACCAATCCCGATCCCGATCGGCATCGGCCAAGGACTGCCGGGCCGTCTCCAGCGCCGCCTCTGCATCGCGCCAAGCGGCATAGGACGCGCGCAAACGCCCGGCCTCTGCGCGCGCGAAATTATCGAGCAGCGCGCGATGGCCACGCGGGTTAATGAGGCCGCGATCGTCATGCTGTCCATGAATTTCAACCAGCATTGCCCCCAAATCGCGCAATAAGGCCGCAGAGACGGGCTGGTCATTCACATAAGCACGGCTGCCGCCATCGGCCTTCACGGTGCGGCGGACGATCAGTTCTTCGCCGGTCCCAATCTCAAGATCATTTGCACGCAACAGGTCGCTGGCGCCGTCTGGAGCTTGAAAGCTGGCGGTGACGCTGGCCTGTGCGCAGCCTTGGCGCACAAGGCCGCTATCGGCGCGATCCCCCAAAGCGAGGCCCAGAGCATCGAGCAAAATCGATTTGCCCGCACCGGTTTCCCCAGTGAGGACGCCCAGACCGCCATCAAAATCGAGGTCAAGTGCTTCGATCAGCACCACATCGCGGATCGAGATAGAGGTCAGCATGCCGCGCAGGGTCACGCCTTGGGCGCGTGCTTCTGCATCAGGTCAAAGGCGCGCTTATACCAATCACTATTCGGATAGTTGCGCCCAAGCACAGCCGCCGCCTTTTGCGCCTCTTCCGGCACACCCATGGCGAGATAGCTCTCGGTCAGGCGCAGCAGGGCTTCTGGCGCATGGCTGGTCGTTACATACTCAGCGGTTACTTGACGGAACCGAACCGTGCTGGCCAGCCACAAGCCACGCCGCTGATAAAAACGGCCAATTTCCATTTCCTTGCCCGCCAAGTGATCCCGGATCAGGTCAACCTTCAACCGGGCATCCGCGGCAAAGCGCGATGTTGGATAACGGCGGGTTAATTCACCAAAAGCGTCCAACGCCTGCTGCGTGATCTTCTGGTCCCGCGTCACGTCAGACATCTGCTCATAATAATTGAGCGCAATCAGATAATAAGCATAAGGTGCATCGCGATTGCCCGGATGGATCGACAAGAAGCGCTGCGCCGAGCTGGTCGATTCGGTGTAATCACGCGCAAGATAATAGCTAAAGGCGCTCATCAACTGCGCGCGGCGTGCCCAGACGGAATAGGGATGCTGCCGCTCCACCTCATCAAAAAGGGCTGCCGCCAGCTTATAATCACCGCGATCCAGCCGCCCTTTTGCGGCATTATAGAGAGTCGCCACGTCGCGTGCGACATAGGATGTATCTGCCTTGCTCTTCGAGCGCCCACTGGCGCACCCGGAAAGCGGAACGGCGATCATGACGGCGGCGAGGACAGCAGCTGTCCGGAAACGAGAAGTCGACATGGCGGTGTCTTAGCCCGCCCAATCCGTCCCGCCAAGCGGAGAGATGGGCTTTTGCGAACAGCGCGCCCACAATGTGGGCAAGATCAGGGTGTTTGTCGCTTAACGCTTATCGGGAAAGGATTCACGCACCCGCTCTGCTTCAGGCCGCCCGGACTCGGGCAGCACGAAGCTGTCGGGCGTGACGTTCAGCCAGATCAGCACGGGCGCTGAGATATAGAAGGAGGAGAATGTCCCAATCACAATGCCGAGCAGCATGGACGCGGTAAAGCCGAAGATCGTATCCGGCCCGACCAGCAACAGAATGCCCAGCGTAATGACCAGCGAGAGCGATGTCGTGACGGTGCGCGACAGGGTTTCATTGACGGAAAGGTCGAGCAAAGGCTCAATGTCCATCTTGCGATATTTGCGCAAATTCTCGCGAATACGGTCATAAATGACAATCGTATCGTTCAGCGAATAACCGATAATCGTCAGAATTGCCGCGATCACATTGAGATCAAAGGTCAGGCGCGTCAGCGCGAAAAAGCCGAAGGTCAGGACCACGTCATGGAACAGCGTCACCAAGGCCCCAAAGCCAAATTGCCATTCAAAGCGGAACCAAATGAACAGCGAAATGCCCAGCATTGCAAGGGTCAGCGCGATACTGCCGGTCGAAAACAGCTCGCAGCCCACTTTGCCCGACACAGAGTTAACGGCGCCAATATCAACACCTGGATAAGCCTGGGTCAGTTCCCCACGCACCTTAGAGGCAATTTTGTTGGATTGATCGGCTGGCCCGCTCGACGCGCCACCCGTTCCCAAACATTTGCCAATGGGGTTGGTTGCTTCACCTTCCAAAGGAATGCGAATGCTGACAACCTTGGGATCAGACATTTGCTGGAGCACGACATCGCCCACGTCCATGCGCTCCATCCGTCCACGCAATTCCGACATATCCACTGGCTTTTCGAAGGTGACCCGGATGGACTGCCCCCCGACACAGTCGATGCCCCAGTTCAAGCCACGCACCGCCACTAATGCGATCGATGCCGTCAGCAGCACGGTGGAGAGGGCCAATGCCCACCAGCGATAGCTTAAAAAGGCGATGCTGGTCTGATCCGGAACGAGCTTGATGGGGCGCATGCCAAAATTTCCTTAAAGAACCAGCGTCTTGGGACGATTGCGCTGCAAATATTGGGAGACCAGCAACCGGGTGAAGGTCACGCCCGTAAACACAGATGTTGCGATGCCAAGCGCCAACACAACTGCAAAGCCTTTGATCGGCCCGCTGCCGAACCAGAACAGGATCAAAGCCGAAATCACATTGGTGATATTGGCATCGAAGATCGCCGTAGAGGCTTCTTTATACCCAAATTCAACCGCCTGAACTGTCTGGCGGCCTCTGCGCATTTCTTCGCGAATACGCTCGTTAATCAGCACATTCGCGTCAACCGCAGCACCAATAGTGAGGACGAAACCCGCAATCCCGGGCAAGGTGAGCGTCGCATTAAACAGCCCCATTAATCCCAGCACAAGTAACGCGTTCACGAACAGCGCCAGCGTTGTGTAAACGCCAAAGCGGAAATAGGTGAACAGCATATAGGCAACCAGCGCCAATGTCGCGAGAACGCCTGCCAATATGCCCTTTTCAATCGAATCCTTGCCCAGTTCGGCACTGACGCTCGATTCCTCAATCACCTTCAGCGCGACAGGCAATTTGCCAGAGCGCAGCGAAATGGCGAGCTCATTGGCCGATTCCACCGTGAAATTGCCAGAAATCTGCGCGCTACCACCAAGAATCGGTTCGTTGATGTTCGGCGCTGAAATAACCATATTGTCGAGGATGATGGCAAAGGGTTTGCCCACATTCTCGCTGGTTGCACGACCAAATTTACGACCACCCTGGCTGTTAAAGCGGATAGAGACAACCGCATTGCCAGACTGCGGATCAAATTCCTGCCGCGCATCGGTCAGTTCATCGCCCGACACCATGACGCGCCGCTTCACAGCAATAGCTCCGCCTTCCAGCATCGGTAAAATCTGGCTGCCCGCAGGCGCACGTCCCGCCGCCACATCTTGCGGATCGGCATTTTGATCCACCAGCTTAAATTCCAGCTTGGCGGTCTTCCCCAATAGGCGTTTGAGGCCTTCAGGGTCTTGCAAGCCCGGCACCTGCACAAGAATGCGGTCTGCACCTTGGCGCACAACGGTCACTTCCTTTGTGCCTTCCGGGTCAATGCGCTTGGCAACGACATTGCGCGCGGTTTCCAGCGCGCTGTCCATTTCAAACTTCACGCCCTCTTCGGTCGGACGCAGGATGATGCGGGTCGTATCCCGAACAGAGACTGTCCAATCCCGAGCGCCCGCAATTCCAATACCATTGGTCTGCTGACGCGCTAGCTCAACCGCCTGATCCAGCTGCGTCGCGGTGCGCGGCATGAACGACAATTCCCCATTTGCGGTTGAAATATCGCTTATGTCGATCCGCGGCGTTGCCCGACGCATTTCGGTGCGGATGGTCTCTTCCATCCGGTCAATCTGCTGCTTGCGCACATCGGCCGTATCGGCCTCGAGCAGCAAATGGCTGCCGCCCGACAGATCAAGGCCCAGATTGATGTGTGTATCCTTCAACCAGCCGGGAAGCTGATTGCGGGTTGCTTCGGGCAGCATGCTGGGAAGCGCCGCGACAATGCCGCTGAGGACCGCCAAAGTGACGAGCCAAATCTTCCAGCGTGGGAAATCAAGCATGCGGCGCTCAGTCGTTCGCGGGCTTGGCAGCGCCAGTATCGACATCCGTCAGCGTGGCTTTGATCACGCGGACTTTAACGCCCGTCGCAATTTCAACCTCGACCATGCGCTCATCAACCTTGGTCACCTTGCCGACAATGCCGCCAGCGGTGACGACCTGATCGCCCCGCTTTACAGCGTCGATCATCGCGCGATGATCCTTAGCACGCTTTTGCTGCGGCCGAATGATCAGGAAATAAAAGATAAGACCAATGAGAACAAATTGGCCGATGAAAAAGAGTGTGGAGCCCGTTCCGCCGGATGCGGCAGCGCCTGAAGCGGCTTGAGCAAATGCAGGGGTTGCGAACATGCGGATACTCTTGTCAGATGATAACCGGCGGCACAGCCCGCACGGTGGCTGCGCGGTTACCAAATCCGGGCCAAGGGTGCAACCAATGCTTAACCCTGCGCCTTGAACGGCAATGGAAAAAGGAGAGAGACGACATGATTATTGTAATGGGCATCATCCGCGCGGACGCGGCGGATCTTGACAGTTTGAAGGATGCGATGGCCGCACAAATGGCCGCAACTCAGGCGGAAGATGGGTGTGAGCTCTATGTCTTCTCGCGGGACGTGACCGATCCCAATGTTCTCATGATCTCTGAACGCTGGCGCGATGGCGACGCCTTGGCCGCGCATGGCCGTGCGCCGCATATAGCGACATTCAACCGCGCCATTGGCGGCATCAAAATCCACCAGATCAGCGTCAAAGCCTATGATGTATCGGGCGTGCGCACCCTGATGGGGGAATGATGCAAGCGGCGGGAAGTGCAATTACGCCCCTTCCGCCCTTGCATTGCCAAAAACTGGAGCGTAAAGCCGCGCCTCCGGTCGGGACGTAGCGCAGCCTGGTAGCGCATCACACTGGGGGTGTGGGGGTCGCAGGTTCGAATCCTGTCGTCCCGACCAATTTCATGAAAAGTTACATCAGCCCTTAAGGCGGACGTCACCCCTTAAGGCACGTCCCGTTCAGCCTCGGCCTTTAGCTTGGCTTCTTCCTTGGCCTCGCGCATTTGTTGCGCCCAGCAGCCTGTCCAGCCCCCGGCCCCTGTCGCCGAGCAGCTTCCTGTGCCGGTCTTTCCAGTAGAGAGTGCCGATTGAGAACGGACGGCCCAGCTTTGGGTTTCGGGGGCCTGAGACCGCTCTCTCAATTCCTTGGGGATGCGATAGCGTTCCGATTCCGGGCGGCGGGCGCAGACGATAATCTCACTGCCGGTGGAATCGGTTGGGCAGGCATCTTTGCCAAAAATAATCAGCACCCGCTCTGCCCCCTGGGCGGCCGCAGGCGCGGCCGGCGCGAAGAGTGGCAAGAGTGCAAGGGTGAATAAACTGAGTCTCATCATCAAACTGTCTGCCCCTTCTTAGATGAAGGCAAGATGAATCGGCTGATCAAAGCCGATCCGAAAGACGAATGGCGGCGCGACACCCCAAGCGGATGGCCGCTGATAAAAGCGGATAGGCGGGCGCTTGTTCCGCACCACGGGCAATGGCAGTGTCGTGATGCTCCCTC
>JBJTAW010000214.1:0-3341 GCA_046091025.1 Chakrabartia sp.
ATTATGGCCAGCGCCGATGATGACGGCGTCATAGTGCTTGGTCATATCTATCTCTTTTCTGAACGCGCAGGGGCGTAGCTGGCAGGCGGCGTGTTGCCGCATGCTTCGGGAATCAGGTGGCGCAGTTTGGACGCAAAGGCCCGCAGGCAGACTTCGCTTTCCCCCAAGGGCCCGGGCAGATAGCTTGTGCTTTCCATGCCCTGCTGCACGCGGGTGATCAAAACCGTATCCTCGGCATTGACCTGTCGGTTGATCCGCCAATTGAGATAGCGCGCCGCCTTCATTTCGCGCCGATCATCGGGCAGGCAATAGGCAATTTCCCGGATCATCGTTGTCGTGGCGGTCAGCGGAATAAACTGCATGAAATCCACTTGGTCGGGATAAATATCAAAGGCGACATTGGGCCAAAGCTTAAAATAGAGCCAATGACGCTGGCGATCCTCCGGCAAATGATCGACACGCGGCAGCAGCGCCTGATACGCGCGCTCGGACGGATTGTTCGATGGCCGTTCGACCAGATCGCCCCACATGCGATCCACATGCGCGCTGGCTTCCACCCCATAAGAGCGGCCAAGTAATCGGGTCAGCCCCGGATGGGCGGCAGGGATATGAAGGCCATCGGAATAATTATCGGCAACATTCTTCCAATTCACCGTGCGATGGCGCAGCGTGACGCGGCCAAAGGCTGTCATTTCTTCAAAGCGATAGGGCGCAACCATCGCCTCATAAGGGGCCATCATCTCTGCAACCGACGGGCCTTGGCTCTCGAGGCGGACGAAAACAAAGCCCCGCCATGTTTCGCACTCCACGGGGATGAGGCCCAGCTTGGACATGTCGAGGCTGGTATAGTCTGCCTTGCCTGGCACACCTGTCAGCCGGCCATCCTTTTCATAGGCCCAGCCATGATAGGGGCAGACCAGCTTTTTCGCGCAGCCATAAGACCCATCAACAAGGCGTGAGGCGCGGTGGCGGCAAACATTGTGAAAGGCACGAACAGCACCATCATCGCCGCGAATGACGATGACATTTTCCCCCGGATACTCAAGGCCATGCCAATCGCCCGCTTTGGGAACATCACTGAGATGACATACGATTTGCCAGCTGGGACGGATCACCCGCTCCATCTCTACCTTGAAGAAATCGGGATCATGATAGACCCAGCCCGGCAGGCTCATGCCGTCGAGATCGTCCGGTTGATTGGAATTCATAAATGCCGTTGCCATTGCACACCTCTGTTATACAGTTGTATAACAAGCCCATGAGCCAGCCGCAAGCGCATGACAGCAGAGCCTCTTTTCACCGTGCCCCGGCCGATGAACGACGGCTGGAGCTGATCGCCGCCTGTGCCCGCACGCTGGCGCGCAAGGGTGCGCATGGAACGTCTGTGCGGGAAATTTGCGCAGACGCGGGCGTTTCCCCCGGCCTGCTGCGCCATTATTTCGCGGGCATTGATGATCTTGTGGCGGAAACTTATCGCCAGACGGGGCAAAGGGTTCAGGCCGCCCTCGACACAGCAGTGGCGCAAGCGCCGGACAATCCGCGCGCGCGCTTGCTCGCCTATCTGACCGCCAGCTTTGCTCCGACCATTGCCGATGGGGAGCTGCTGTCCACATGGCTGGCCTTTTGGAGTCTCAAGCGGACAGATCCCGCCATCGCCAAGGTGCATGATGACATTTATGCCGAAAACAGGCGCGCGCTGGAACGGCTGCTTCAAGATTATGCACCGGGGCATGATCACCGACTAACCGCCGTTGCGTTAACAGCCCTTGTTGACGGTCTGTGGTTGGAACTGAGCTTGGGCGATGCACCCTTTGCCGCGCAGGAGGCGGGCCATCTTGCCGAACGCTGGTTGGATGGCCTGATCCGGTAAAAAGAAGGGGGATGCCAAGGCTGGCCTTTTGCCGGGCACATGATAATCTGGTGAAAATCAAATATGAGGAGAGCCCCATGGCCACTGTCATGAAAACCGGAACTGTCGTCAATGATGATCATGTTCGTGCGGCTGTGAGTGATGAGGAATGGGCAATCCGTGTTGATCTGGCGGCTGCCTATCGCTTGGTTGCACTGTATGGCTGGGATGATCTGATCTTCACCCATCTCTCCGCACGCGTGCCGGGGCCTGAGCATCACTTCTTAATCAATCCCTATGACATGATGTTTGAAGAAATTACGGCTTCCAGCCTGGTGAAGATTGATGTGGAGGGTCAGCCTGTTGTGCCGACCGCCCACCCGGTCAATCCGGCGGGCTTTACCATCCATTCCGCCATCCACATGGCGCGCGAAGATGCCCATGCTGTCATGCATTTGCACACGCCTGCGGGGCAAGCTGTGAGCGCTATGTCCGAAGGCCTATTGCCGCACACACAAACCGCGATGATCGCGCTGCATGACATTGCCTATCATGACTATGAAGGCATCGCGACCGACCTAGAGGAGCGTGAAAGACTGGTCGAAGATATAGGCCATAAAAACATGATGATCCTGCGCAATCACGGGACGCTTGCGGTTGGCCCGTCTGTCGCGGAATGTTTCTTGCGGCTCTATTTCCTCGAACGGGCCTGCGATGCGCAAGTCAAGATGCTGAGCGCCGGGCGCGATGGCCTGAACACCCCACCACAGGGCACGCCGCAAAAGGTGGAAAGCCAATCCTCTGGCCCCGGCATGGGCCTGATGGCGCGCGGTCTGGCCTGGCCCGCCTTGCTCCGCAAGCTTGATCGCATCGACAGAAGCTACCGCGACTAAGGCACCGCGCTGTCATCAAGAACTCGTATAATGTTCTTAGGTTGGGGGCGTGCAGGGTGGTTACCCCCTGCGCTCTAGGCAGGGGGAAGTTCCAGTTATGACACTCAAGATTAACCGTCGCGCTTTGATCGCCACGGCAGGCTTTGGCATTGGCGGCTTGTTGCTGCCGGGCGGGCAATTGGCAGCGCAAGCGCTTTTGGGGCTGACCGGCTTTACCCATAATGTCGCTTCTGGTGAGCCGGGCCCTGATTCCATGCTGCTCTGGACACGCTATGTGAGTGCAACCGGGAGCCCCTCCAAAGTGCGGGTCGAAGTGTCCGACACGCGGGACTTTGCAAAGATTGTCACTGGCGGTCAGATGATCACCGGGCCTTGGCGCGACCATACGGTCAAGATCACCGTTGATGGCTTGCAGCCCGGCAAATTTTATTGGTTCCGCTTCATCGCGCCCGATGGCAGCATCTCCCCCATTGGCCGCACAAAGACCCTGCCCGTCGGCAAGGCTGCCAAGTTCAACATTGCCATCTTCTCCTGCTCCAATTTGGGCTTTGGAGAATTTAATGCCTATGGCCACGCCGCCGCGCGCGACGACATTGATC
>JBJTAW010000215.1:0-2641 GCA_046091025.1 Chakrabartia sp.
GCGGGCCTGACGCTGGTTCCCGATGAAGGGCTGGTGATCGAAAATGCGGGCCTGACCGAATGGCCGGTGCCGCTGCTCGGGCGCTTTGATGCCGATTTCTTGAGCGTACCCGAAGAGGTCATTCAGCTGACGGCGCGCGTGAACCAGAAATAGTTCATCTGCCGGGATGCCTCAGGCAAGCAGGCCAATGCCTTTGTCTGCACCGCCAATATCGCCGCGCATGATGGCGGGGCGTCGATCATCGCAGGCAATGAGAAGGTGCTGGCCGCGCGTCTGTCTGACGCACGCTTCTTTTATGAAACGGATTTGAAGGTTCCGCTCGAACAGCAGGCGGAAAAGCTAAAGGATATTGTCTTCCACGAAAAGCTGGGGACTGTAGCCGAACGCGTGGAGCGCATTGCGAAACTGGCGCGGCATTTGGCTGAAAATGGCGTGATTGCTGGAGCAAACCCTGATCTGGCAGAACGCGCCGCGCGGCTATGCAAGGCCGATCTGGTGACTGGAATGGTCGGAGAAGTCCCCGAACTTCAAGGGCTTATGGGCGGTTATTACGCAACTGCTCAAGGAGAGGATGCATCCGTCGCCGCGGCCATTCGGGATCATTATAAGCCAGTCGGGCAGGGCGATGAGGTGCCGTCAGCACCAATCACGTTGGCTGTCAGTTTGGCTGAAAAACTGGATACGCTAACGCAGTTTTTTGGCGTGGACATGCAAACAACGGGATCAAAAGATCCCTTTGCCCTGCGGCGCGCGGCGCTGGCCGTCATCCGATTGCTGGTTGAGAATGGCATTCGCTACCCCATTGCTGAGACGGATGGCTTGCTCGACTTTTTTGTAGATCGTCTGAAGGTCCAACAGCGTGAGGCGGGGGTACGTCATGACCTCATCGATGCCGTCATCGCGCTGGGTGGGGAGGATGATCTGGTCCGCCTATTGGCACGGGTGACGGCTCTTCAATCCTTCGGCACGACCGAGGATGGTAACAATCTGCTCGCCGCCTATAAGCGGGCAGCGAATATCCTAAAGGCAGCACAAGATGCGGCTCCAGCCTCGGCTGGGTCGACCCTGCTGCCTGCAGAAGCTGACTTGCTCGCCGCTCTGGATGCAGCAGAACCCACGGCGGCGTATGCCGTTGAGAGCGAGCAGTTCGAAGCGGCGATGGCCGCGCTTGCGTCGCTGCGCGCGCCGATTGATGCCTTTTTTGAAGGCGTCATGGTGAATGATGAAGACCCTGCAAAACGGGCCTTCCGGCTCGGCTTGCTGGCCCGGTTCCGCGATGCGGTGCATCGGGTTGCTGATTTTTCGAAAATTGAAGGGTGATCTGGCGGCCCGCACGATAGCGGCATGAGCCAACCCAAATGGAGGACGCATGACTCAGTTTGTCTACCGCTTTGGCGGGGGTGTTTCGGACGGGGACGCGCGGGCTCGCAGCAACAAGAATCTGTTGGGCGGCAAGGGTGCCAATCTGGATGGCATGGCCGCAATCGGCCTGCCTGTGCCGCCGGGCTTTACAATCACGACCGAGATGTGCGCCCTTTATTATGCGCAAGGGCAGAGCTTTCCTGACAATGTCCGGGCGGAAGTGGCCCAGGGTGTTGTGCATATTGAGGCTGTCACGGGGAAACGCTTTGGCGATCCTGCCAATCCGTTGCTCGTGTCGGTGCGCTCCGGCGCGCGTGTCTCCATGCCGGGCATGATGGATACTGTCCTCAACCTCGGCTTGAACGATGCGACCGTTGCGGGTTTGGCGGAGATTTCGGGCGATGCGCGCTTTGCTTGGGATAGCTACCGCCGCTTCATCCAAATGTATTCTGATGTTGTCCTTGGCCTTGATCATGGGTCGTTTGAGGAAGCCTTGGAAATTGCGAAGGAAGATCGTGGTATCTTCCTCGATACCGAAATGGCGGCGGAAGATTGGCAGGCGCTGGTCGCGGACTTTAAGGGTCTCGTGGAAAAAGAATGGGGCAAGCCTTTTCCGCAGGCTGTGCAGGATCAGCTTTGGGGCGCGGTGGGCGCTGTGTTCGGCTCTTGGGAGTCGGAACGCGCCAAAGTCTATCGCCGCCTCAATGCGATCCCTGGGGATTGGGGTACGGCTGTCAACGTGCAGGCCATGGTCTTTGGCAATATGGGCGATACATCGGCAACGGGCGTTGCCTTCACGCGCGATCCTGCCACCGGCGAGAATGCCTATTATGGCGAATTCCTCATCAACGCGCAGGGTGAGGATGTGGTCGCGGGCATTCGCACGCCACAATATCTGACCAAAGCCGCCCGCGAACGGGCCACTGCCAAGCCGCTCTCCATGGAAGAGGCGATGCCAGAGGTCTATGGCGAGCTGGCCAATGTCTTTCATATTCTCGAAACCCATTATCGGGATATGCAGGACATTGAATTCACGGTGGAGCGTGGCACGCTCTGGATGCTCCAGACGCGATCCGGCAAGCGCACGGCAAAGGCTGCACTCAAAATCGCGGTGGACATGGCCAATGATGGGCTGATCACCCGCGACGAAGCCATTTTGCGGGTGGAACCCGGTGCGCTTGATCAGCTGCTCCACCCAACGCTTGATCCGAAGGCGAAGCGGGATGTCCTGACCAAGGGGCTGCCCGCCTCTCCGGGGGCGGCGTCGGGTAAGATCGTG
>JBJTAW010000216.1:0-2907 GCA_046091025.1 Chakrabartia sp.
GGACTTTCGCAAGCCAGCTATGCGCCCCGCTACTTCGGCCTGGCACCAAAGGGTAGGGAGGTAGATGCCGAAATCCATTATTCGACACCTTTTAGCTTTGGCGTGGCGTCCGCCAGCCTGTTCGCCCGAAAAGACCCCGGCCATTATGCGCAGGCGCCCGATGATGTCGGCTTTGCCCTTCGTTTGGGGGCAGCTTTTTAGCCATCCTATATCAGCTCATTTTCGGCGCTTTTGGCACAGCGCGGATTTGACAGAAGCGGCCTGAAACCCTAAAGACACTTCATCCACCGCACCCGTCGGGAAAGGATGTGCCGTCGCGCAGCGCATCAAATGAATAGACGGGATGAGGTTCCAAGTCGCTGACAGCTGCAGTTTTCCGGATGGAAGGCTTGCGGCTTTTGCCGTTTATGTGCGCCCCGAATCGGAGACAATCTGGCGAGAAATCGAATTGGCGAAGCAAGTAGCGAACGCAACAGTCGCGGTTGCCAAGAAGCGCATCCGCAAGGTGTTCGGCAATATTCACGAAGTGGCAGAAATGCCGGATCTGATCCAGGTTCAGCGCGAATCCTATGAACAGTTCCTGCGGTCTGACCCGTCGATCGGTTATGTGTCTGGCTTGGAAAAGACGCTGCGCAGCGTTTTCCCAATCCGCGACTTTGCCGGAACGGCTGAGCTCGACTTCGTCAATTATGAACTGGAAGACCCCAAGTTCGACGTGGAAGAATGCCGCCAGCGTGGCATCACCTATGCCGCGCCGATGAAGGTCACGCTGCGCCTGATCGTTTTTGAAGTCGATACAGAGACGGAAACCCGCTCTGTTCTCGATATTAAGGAGCAGGACGTTTACATGGGCGATATGCCGCTCATGACCGAAAACGGCACCTTCTTCGTCAATGGCACAGAACGGGTTATTGTCTCGCAGATGCACCGCTCGCCTGGTGTGCTGTTTGACCATGACCGGGGCAAGACCCACTCGTCGGGCAAATATCTCTTCGCCGCCCGCGTCATTCCGTATCGCGGATCTTGGCTCGATTTCGAATTTGATGCCAAGGATATTGTCAACGTCCGGATCGACCGTAAGCGCAAGCTGCCGGTAACGGCATTGCTTCTGGCGCTCGGCATGACGCCGGAAGGCATCCTCAACCATTTCTACAGCACGGTGACGTTCGGCCGCTCTGCTGCTGGCTGGGAAGTGCCCTATGTTGCCGAGAATTGGCGGGGTCAAAAGCCGCTTTATGATGTGGTTGATGCCAAGACGGGTGAAGTCGTGTTTGCGGCCGGCCAGAAGGTCAGTCCGCGCGCGGCCAACAAGGCAGAAAAAGATGGCCTTGTTGCGCTCCTGATCCCAACCGAAGAAATCTTCGGCCGCTATTCGGCTCTTGATTTGATCAATGAGCAGACCGGTGAGATTTACATTGAAGCGGGTGAAGAAGTTTCGGCTGAAAACCTTGAAAAGCTCGATAAGGCCGGCGTGGACCGCCTTGAATTGCTCGACATTGACCATGTGAACACAGGTCCGTGGATGCGCAACACGCTGAAGGTCGACAAGTCGGAAGACCGCGATATGGCGCTTGATGCCATTTATCGTGTCATGCGCCCCGGCGAACCGCCGACGCGCGAAACGGCCGAAGCCCTGTTCGCTGGCCTGTTCTTCGATTCCGAACGCTATGATCTCTCGGCCGTTGGTCGTGTGAAGCTCAACATGCGTCTTGGCATGGATGCGCCGGATGATCTGACGACGCTGCGAAATGAAGATATTCTGGCGGTCGTGAAGACGCTGGTCGATCTGAAGGACGGCAAGGGCGAAATCGACGATATCGACAATCTCGGCAATCGTCGCGTTCGTTCGGTCGGGGAACTTCTGGAAAACCAGTACCGCATCGGTCTGCTCCGTATGGAGCGCGCCGTGAAGGAGCGTATGTCTTCCGTTGATGTCTCGACAGTGATGCCGAACGACATGATCAACGCAAAGCCGGCTGTTGCTGCTGTGCGTGAATTCTTCGGCTCGTCGCAGCTGTCGCAGTTTATGGATCAGACCAATCCGCTGTCAGAAGTGACGCATAAGCGTCGTGTGTCGGCGCTTGGACCGGGCGGTTTGACGCGTGTGCGTGCTGGCTTTGAAGTCCGCGACGTTCACCCAACCCATTATGGCCGTATCTGCCCAATTGAAACGCCGGAAGGCCCGAATATTGGTCTGATCAACTCGCTGGCATCGTTTAGCCGCGTGAACAAATATGGCTTTATCGAAACGCCTTATCGTCGGATCGTCGATGGCAAGGTGACCAGCGATGTCGTCTATCTGTCGGCTATGGAAGAGGCCAAGCACACCATCGCTCAGGCCAATGCCGAGCTGACAGGCGATGGTAGCTTTGTTGATGAGACGATCTCTTCGCGTCAGGCTGGTGAATTCCTGATCGCTCCGCGCGAACAGATCACCTTGATGGACGTGTCGCCCAAGCAGCTTGTGTCGGTTGCCGCCTCGCTCATTCCGTTCCTGGAAAATGATGACGCCAACCGCGCCCTCATGGGATCGAACATGCAACGTCAGGCCGTGCCGCTTGTCCGTGCTGAAGCGCCGTTCGTCGGCACAGGCATGGAAGAAACGGTTGCCCGTGACTCAGGCGCTGCGATTGGCGCCCGTCGTGCGGGCATTGTTGACCAGGTGGATGCACCGCGTATCGTTGTGCGCGCCTCGGGTGAAGTCGATGCCGATCAATCGGGCGTTGATATTTATCGTCTGCAAAAATTCCAGCGGTCAAACCAGAACACCTGCATCAACCTCAAGCCGATCGTCCTCAAGGGCCAGAAGGTAAAGAAGGGCCAGGTGCTTTGCGAAGGATACGCCACCCAGAACGGCGAACTCGGCCTCGGACGTAACCTGAAGGTGGCGTTCATGCCCTGGAAAGG
>JBJTAW010000217.1:0-5380 GCA_046091025.1 Chakrabartia sp.
GTCGGTGAAGGTGAAGTCCATCTGAGTCGTCCTCTTCGATGTTTACGTTTACGTCACTGTCAGCTTTCGGAGCGGTTTTCCAGCCCCCTTGATGCTGGAGTTTAGCTTGTAGCCTTTGACAATCGGCGCACCCGCTCTTCATGGTCACGGCGCCGAATTGGAAAGCGCACAAAGACGAGTGAAGAGAGAAGGGCCAGCACGGTGACAAGGCCAATATAAGCAGCGATCAGCCGATCAATCGCGTCGGGCAGAACCACATCCGGGCTGGTCTGAGCACACAGGCCAGCCCAGCTGATAATCAGGCCAGAAGCAAAGATGCCAACACCCGTGGCGCATTTTTGAATGAAGAAATTGCCGGCAAAAAATGTGCCTTCGGTCCGGCGGCCTGTTTCTTCCTGCGAGGCTTCGACAATGTCGGCGATCATCGATGAGGCTGAAATCATGACCGTGACGGCAAAGCTGTTTCCCAGAAAGAAAAAGAGAAAGACGCCCCAAGTCGACATTGCACTGCCAGCCTCTGGCCAGAGATCTACAAGCCGAGGCAGAAAGGGCACGATCCAAAGGGTGACGCCAATGACGGCGGCATAAGCGGCCGTGTGGGGCTTATCCCATTTCCGGTTGAGCGGCACGACGATGAAGAAGGCGGCAACGACGCTCAGGAACAGGATGACGGGGAATAAGGCGAAGGCCAGCTGATCAAAGCGCCAGACATAGAGATAGAGATAATTGGAAATGGAAAAGGTGATGCCCTGGCTGATAATCGCGCAGGCCGCGGCACCCGCATAGATCAGGAAGGCGCGGTTGGAGAGCGCTTCTTGGATTTCTTGAAAAGCAACGCCAATGCGCAAAGGCTTTGGCTTTTCGCTAGGCCAATGGGCGACCCGGCGGTGCTGCGCGGCAGCAGAGGTCAGCACAGCTAACGCGATCAGGGCCCCGCCGAATAAGCCAAAACGCCAATAACCATCTGCGTTGAGCTGGCCAACTTTGTGACCTGCATCGGGGACAAGGAAGACGCTATAGGCGAGGAACAGCATCATCAGACCGCCGGCCCAGCCAAAGAGAAAGCGGAACCGCATCAGGCCCGTGCGGTCATCATAATCCTGTGTCAATTCTGGCACGAGAGCGATGGACGGCACTTCGCAGCAGGAGACAAGTGCACGCACCAAAAAGGCAACTGCCACCAGATAGACAAATATTTCCCCGTGCGTCCCTGATGGCGGTGACCAGAGCAAGAGCCACGCCAAGCCTAGGGGAATAGCGGCCGCATAGAGCCAGGGCAGGCGGCGGCCCCAGCGTGTATGAGTCCGATCGCTCATATGTCCGATAAAGGGGTCAATCAGAGCATCAAGAAAAAGCGCGAGCATCAGTGCTGTCGACACCATGGTCGCGGGCAGGCCGAGAACCTGATTGTAGAACAACAGCAAAAAGGTCGAAAATCCTGTGTCCTTCACCCCATAGGCGATGCTGCCCAAGCCGTGGGCGAGCTTTAGCCGGAGTGGAAGCGGCGCGGAGAGGGCGTTGCTCATGCGTCGGCTGCGGTGACGAAATTCTCTAAGGCATCAAACATGCCGGGAGCGTCCGGATTCCAGCTTTGCGGCTGACCCGTTGTGATACCACCATCGACCACAAAATGCGCGCCAGTGATGAACCCCGCTTCTTTGGAGGCGAGGAAGGCAACCATGTTGGCAATATCCTCGGGCCGCCCCCCGCGCTTCACCGGTTGGGTATGGTTGGCGATCTCAAAGATGATTTTGTTCGCAGCGTCGCGCTTGTCTTCCGGAATTTCCAACGTGGATGCGAAAATATTGGTCTGGATGAAGCCGGGGCAGATCGCATTCATGCGGATGTCATGCTTTGACAGGTCTGTCGCGCCGACCTTGGTCAGGCGAATGACAGCGCCTTTTGCGACGGCATAGGCCGTTGGCGAATAGCCCGCGCCGATACCGGCGACACTGGCTGTGTTGACAATCGCGGCTCCTTCGCGGCCAATCATGTGCGGCACGGCATAGCGAATGCCCATGGCGACCGAGCGCAGGAGAAGATCCATCGTGCGATCCCAGCCATCGGGGTCAATTTCCTCAATCGGTGCGCGATCCCCGCCTGCGCCTGCATTGTTGAAGACCACATCGATCCCACCCGTTTTTTCGGCAGCAAAATCCATCAGCGCCTTAATCTCTTCGGGCTTGCAGACATCGGTGCGCTTGAAGTGGATTTTACCGTTAGACGTGGCGGCCAATTCCGTGCCACCTTTCTCATCAATGTCTGCCGCGATGACAGTCGCGCCTTCAGAGGCAAAGAGCAGACAGCTTGCTTTGCCGATGCCTGATGCGGCGCCCGTGATGACAACGGTTTTTCCAGCGAATCTCATGTGGCTCTCCATTTCTTTTCCAAACGCATCCTGTCGGTTGGATCGGCCTTGGTCAACGCGCTTCAATCTGCCGTTACGGAATGCGATCATCCCCACTTGACGCTTGCGGAAGGAAGCATCGCAGACTTAGAAAGTCCCCAGACGATTAAGGAGAACCCCATGACTGACCTTGAGACGTTCCGAAAGGAAACGCGGGCTTGGCTAGAAGCCAATTGCCCCGCTGAAATGCGTGAGCCGGTGAAGAGCGAGGATGATAATTGCTGGGGCGGCCGCAAATGGGTCTTCAAAAACCCGGCGCAGAAGCAGTGGCTTGAGGTGATGGCGGCCAAGGGCTGGACAGTCCCGGACTGGCCTGTTGCCTATGGCGGTGGCGGCCTTTCTCCTGAAGAAACCAAGGCGCTCCGCGCGGAAATGGCCAAGCTCGGCTGTCGCTCTCCGCTGTCGAGCTTTGGTATTTGGATGCTTGGCCCGGCCTTGCTGAAATTCGGCACAGAAGAACAGAAGACGCATTATCTGCCGCAGATTGCGCGCGGTGAAATTCGCTGGTGTCAGGGCTATTCGGAGCCGGGCTCTGGCTCTGATCTCGTGTCGCTCCAGACCTTTGGCGAAGACAAGGGCGATCATTGGGTCGTCAACGGCCAGAAAGTCTGGACCAGCTATGCCGATAAGGCAGACTGGATTTTCTGTCTGGTGCGCACGGACAAGAACGACAAATATCGGGGCATCAGCTTCCTCTTGTTTGACATGACGACACCCGGCGTCACGACCAAGCCGATCAAGCTCATCTCTGGCGCTTCGCCGTTCTGCGAGACATTTTTCGACAATGTGAAAGTGCCAAAGCACCAGATTGTTGGCGAGTTGAACCGTGGCTGGGATGTGGCCAAATATCTGCTGGGGCATGAGCGGGAGATGATCTCCGGCGGGGGCCTTGGCGAAGGCATGGCGTCGATTGGCGCGGCCTTTAAGGATGTGGTGGGCGAAGAGCCGGTGCTGCGTGCTGAAATGGCGCTGTTCGATGTGGAGACCATGGTCTTCCGCGCGCATAGCGAGCGGTTCATGGATGAATGGAAGACCGGCCGGGCGCACCCAGCTTATTCCAACCTCATGAAGTATATCGGCACAGAGCTCAATAAGAAGCGGCATGAGCTGGTGATGTCGGCTGGCGGCTCCGACGCGCTGGAATGGGAAAGTGACCGTTCCAAAAAGGGTGCACGGCCACGCACTTGGTTGCGCACCAAGGCCAACAGCATTGAAGGCGGCACGAGTGAAGTCATGCTCAACGTCGTTTCCAAACGCATCCTCGATATGCCGGGAGCCTAATCCATGGGACTTTACCACACAGAAGATCAGGCGATGCTCAAGGACACGGTGGCCCCCTTCCTTGCAGAAACAGCCCCCGTCAAACATTTCCGCACGTTGCGCGACACCAATGATCAGATCGGCTTTGCCCGTGATCTTTGGAAGCAGTTTGCCGAAATGGGCTTTACCGGCATTCTCGTGCCGGAAGCGGATGGCGGCCTTGGCATGGGCCATGTCGAAGCCGGGATTGTGCTCGAAGAAATCGGCCGCAATCTTACCCCATCGCCGTTCCTGACAACGGCTGTAGCCGCGGTCGAAGCCTTAAAAGGCGCGGGCGCGCACCTGCGGCAAGAATGGTTCCCGCGTATCGTGTCTGGCGATGCGGTAATCGGCCTTGCCATTGATGAAGGGGCAAAGCACCGCCCGGCCGCGACCGCTCTGGTGGCCGAGCCGTCGGGCAATGGCTTTCGCCTGTCTGGCAAAAAGCACTTTGTTGTCCATGGACATGTCGCTGACATGCTGATCGTCTCGGCGCGCACGGCAGGAGCTGCCGGTGAAGAGCAGGGGATCACTCTATTTGCGGTTCCCCGCGATGCAGCCGGCCTCTCGGTCGCAGCCGACCGATTGGTCGATAGCCAATTGGCCGCGCGGGTGACGCTGGAGAATGTCGAAGTTACGGCAGATGCCGTTATCGGCGATGTCGATGGCGGCGGGGGCCCGCTCACCCGCTTGCTCGATGCTGGGCGCATTGGGGCGGCGGCCGAAATGGTTGGCGTTGGCGGCGGGGCGATGGAGATGACCTTCACCTACCTCAAGCAGCGCAAGCAATTTGGCCAGTTGATTGGGGAGTTTCAGGCGCTCCAACACCGGGCCGCGCATCTCTATGGAGAAATGGAGGGCGCGCGCTCCATTGTGCTCAAGGCCCAGCATCTAATGGATGATGAGGATCCACGCGCCGAATTGTTCGTGGCGGCTGCCAAGGTGAAATCGGGTCTGGCGTGCAACTTGTCCGTGCGTGAAGGCGTGCAGATGCATGGCGGCATCGGCATGACCGATGAATATGACATTGGCCTTTATATGAAGCGCGACCGTGCTTTGGCCGAGTTTTTCGGCGACACCCATTTCCACGCAGACCGCGTGGCCCGCATGAATGGATATTGATTATGGACATTACAAAGCTGTTTAGCCTTGAAGGGCGCGTCGCGCTCGTCACTGGCGGATCAAAGAACTTAGGCCGCCATATCGCCGAAGGCTTCATTGCCCAAGGGGCAAAGGTCTATATCTCGTCGCGCAAAGCAGATGCCTGTGCACAAACCGCTGAGGAGCTTGGTCCCAATTGCATTGCGCTTCCCATGGATGTCTCATCGGTGGAGGGCTGCAAGGCTCTGGCCGCGGCTTTTGCCGCGCGCGAAGAGAAGTTGGATATCCTCGTCAACAATGCCGGGGCCGCTTGGGGCGGGCCATTTGAAGATTTTCCCGAAGTGGGTTGGGACAAGGTCATGGACCTGAACGTCAAAGGCCCATTCTTTTTGACGCAGGCCCTGTATCCCCAACTCAAGGCTGCCGCGTCGCAGGCGCAACCGGCCAAGGTCATCAATATCGGGTCGATTGACGGCATCCGCCTGAACCCTTGGGAAACCTATAGCTATCACGCATCCAAGGCCGCGATCCTTTATCTGACAAAGCGTATGGCGGCGCGGCTGATCCAAGATC
>JBJTAW010000218.1:0-4815 GCA_046091025.1 Chakrabartia sp.
GATCTGGACCAGCCCGATTGGAACCCGACCGCAGAGACGCTGCGCAAGCTCGAATCCTATCTCTTTGCCAATGACGAAAGCCCGGCGCTCGTCCCGAGTGAAGAGATTATTGAAGAAGCGCGCAATGGGCGCATGTTCATCCTTGTGGATGATGAAGATCGGGAAAATGAGGGCGATCTTGTCATCCCGGCCCAAATGGCAACACCAGGCGCCATCAACTTCATGGCGACGCATGGGCGGGGTCTCATCTGCCTGACGCTGACCAAGAAGCGTGTCGATGAACTTGGTCTGGAATTGATGAGCCGGGCCAATGGCACACGCCATGAAACGGCCTTCACGACTTCTATTGAGGCGCTTGAAGGCGTGACGACAGGTATTTCGGCGGGGGATCGGGCGCGGACAGTTTCGGTCGCGATTGATGCGTCCAAAGGCCGCGCAGATATTGTGACGCCGGGTCATGTCTTTCCGCTTATTGCGCGCGATGGCGGTGTTCTCGTCCGCGCGGGGCACACCGAGGCGGCCGTTGATATTTCGCGGCTCGCGGGCCTCAACCCGTCCGGCGTCATCTGTGAGATTATGAAGGATGACGGCACCATGGCGCGGATGGACGATCTCGTCTCCTTCGCGCGGATGCACAATCTGAAAATGGGCACGATCCGGGACTTGATCGAATACCGCAGGCGTCATGACCATTTGGTTGAATGCGTGTCCGAGGCGCCCTTCGTCTCAGATTATGGGGGCGACTGGACAGCCAAAACCTACCGCAACAAGGTGGATGGGTCGGTGCATATTGTCCTGCAAAAGGGCAAGGTTGTTGAAGGCGCGCCCACCTTGGTGCGCATGCATGGCATTTCCATTTTCTCCGACGTGTTGGGCGCGCCCGGCCCGCGCAAGCGCGTCTTGCAGCGGGCGATGATGGAAATTGGTACAGCTGGATCTGGTGTCATCGTATTGCTGATGCCAAGCGAACCAGCGCAGCTGACCCGTGAAATCGGGGCCGCAGCTGGCAAGGCCCCGGAAATGGATTTGCGCAGCTATGGCATTGGCGCACAGATCCTCGCCGATCTTGGCATTCACGACATGATTCTTTTGACCAACGCGCATCGCAATGTCGTTGGCATTGAGGGTTATGGTATCAACATTGTGGGCGAGCGCCCCATTCCGGAGGCATAAGCATGGCCCGTTTTCTTATCGTCGAAGCCCGTTTTTATGATCATCTGAATGACATGCTGGTCGCGGGTGCGCAGGCAGCATTGGAAGATGCGGGGCATCATGCCGATGTCATCATCGTGCCCGGCGCGCTTGAAATTCCCGGCGCAATCGCGCTGGCGGCAGAAAGCGGCCGCTATGATGGCTTTGTCGCCATTGGCGTCGTCATTCGCGGGGAAACCTATCACTTTGAAATTGTGGCGGGCGAAAGCGCGCGTGGCATCATGGCGCTGACCATGGATGGCATTGCTATTGGCAATGGCATTCTAACGGTTGAAAATGAGGCTCAGGCGCTCGTCCGGGCCGATCCGAAGCAGAAGGATAAGGGCGGGGAGGCAGCAAAAGCGGCCATTGCCCTGCTTGATCTCAAGGGCCAATTTGGAGGCTGAACAGGCTCTGCTCCCCCACCCGATGAGGCAGGGGAGCGAGAGGCTTTAGCTTGCGGCTGGATAATCCGTATAGCCTTCTGGGCCGGGTGTATACCAAGTGGCCATTGTGCTCTCTGCCCATGGCTTGCCATCACGAATACGCTCGACCAGATCGGGATTTGAGATGAACGGGCGGCCATAGCTGACCGCATCGGCAAGACCAGATGCGACTAAATCTGCGCCACCTTCTGCTGTCAGATCAGAATTGAGCACCAGCGGATTGGTAAACGCGCGACGAATTGCCGGCGACTGTTTGGGCACATCGGTACGACCAAATGTGCCATCCGGGCCGGGTTCGCGCAGCTCAAGAAAGGCAATGCCGATCTTTTGAAGGGCGGCCGCCGCGGCGTTGAACAGCGCTTCAGGAGTGCTGTCATCCACGCCTTGCGAATCTCCATTGGGGGAGAGGCGCACAGAGACGCGATCCGCACCCCAGACGTTTACGACGGCCTCGGTGACTTCGCGCATCAGGCGGATGCGGTTGTCAATGCTGCCCCCATAGTCATCATCGCGTAAATTTGAGTTGTCGCGCAGGAACTGATCCAGCAGATAGCCATTAGCGCTGTGAATCTGCACCCCGTCAAAGCCAGCCGCCTTCGCATTCTCAGCGGCCTTCACATAGTCGCTGACAACGCGCGGCATCTCATCAAGGCGCAACGATCGGGCCTGTTCCAAAGGCTGGCGCCCTGTTGCTGTATGGGCATGGCCTATCCCCGATGTCGCAGATGCAGATACACCCGGCTGGCCATTGTTGAAGCTGGAATGGACTAGGCGTCCCATATGCCACAGCTGCAAGATGATGCGCCCGCCGGCTTTGTGCACCGCTTCTGTAATCGGCTTCCAGCCTTCTGTCTGCGCCTCTGTCCAAATGCCGGGTGCGGACGGCCAGCCAAGGCCTTCTTGCGAAATGCCCGTGGCCTCCGAAATGATTAAGCCCGCACTGGCGCGCTGTTCATAATAAAGGCGCATCACATCATTGGGGATATGCCCGGGGCTGGCGCGACCGCGCGTCAGAGGCGCCATGAGAATCCGGTTCGGGCAATGAAGTGCCCCCAGATCAATGGGATCAAAAAGGTTCGGCATTGGTGTCCCCTGTTGCTTTGTGAGTCGCGCTCCCGGATATGGAGGCAATGAGCAAGGCGCAACAGCAACCTTCATTGGAGGTGTCGGAAAAGGGCGGCAGACTTGCCGTCTTGGGCGCCTTATTCCTTGGCAATTTCGCGCTTGCGTTTGGGCCATGGCTGGTCCGGCTGGCCGATGTCGGGCCAAGCGCATCTGCCATGTGGCGCTTGGCGTTGGCCGCGCCCTTTTTGTTTTTGATCACGGCTGTCCGTCGTCAGCCCCTACGGCTGCCCGCCCGTGCACTGCTTATGCCGATCGCATTATCGGGCGTCTTTTTCGCAGCGGATCTGGCCGCTTGGCATATTGGCATTTTGAAAACAAAAATGGCTAACGCCACGCTCTTTGCCAATGCGGCGAGCCTCTTCTTTCCCATTTGGGGATTTCTGGTTGCCCGCAGTCTCCCCAATAAGCGCGAAGCCTGGGCCTTTGGCGTGGCGGCGGTGGGTGCGTTGCTTCTGGTTGGTCGGTCGGCCGAACTCAGCCGGGATAATCTGATTGGTGATATGCTCTGCTTGGCCGCGGGCATCCTTTACACGGGGTATTTGATTGCCATTGCCAATGCGCGCCAGTCGCTTCCCAGCTGGTCGCTGCTGTCTTGGTCAACGGTGGCAACCGTCCCGCCGTTGCTCCTGATCGCCATGGCTTTGGGTGAACAGATTATGCCGCATAACTGGACGCCAGTCATCGCGCTCGCGGTGGTTAGCCAGCTTACTGGGCAGGGCATGATGGTGTTTGCGCTGGGGCGGGTCAGCCCACTGGTCTTTGGCTTGGCGTTGCTTACCCAGCCTGTTGTCTCCGCCACGATGGGCTGGATCAGCTATCGTGAGACGCTGGCGGCACCCGATTTGCTCGGTGCCGCGATGATCGGCCTGGCGCTTATTCTTGTGCGCCAAGCCGATCGATCAAAGGATCAATAGCCGCTTTCGGCGGAGATCATGCAATAGAGCATCGCAATGGACAGCAGCGTGTTGGTGCGGCTGAAGATCATTGCTGTGGTTGCAGCCTTTGCCTTGGTCGCATCATCAGCGGCGACGATGCCAAGCGCCTTTTTCTGGTTCGGCCAGATGATGAACCAGACGTTGAAGCCCATGATCAGGGCCAGCCACATGCCAATCCCGATCGTGCGGAACGGAGGCTGCAGCGTGAAGGCTTCATGCGCATAGCCCGCCTGCATGGTGACGACGAGGCCGGTTACGATGGTCGCAAGCGCGCCATAACGGAACCAGAAGAGCGCAGCCGGGGCGATATGCTTGGACACCGCAGGCTTCAGCTCAGCCGGAATAGCCGGCATGGTCGGCATTTGCGTGAAATTGAAATAATAAAGATGGCCAATCCACATGATCCCAGAGATCACGTGGGCCCAGCGCCAGAGATAATTTGTATCAAAGCTGCCCTGAACGCCGATAAGTACGGCAAGCATCAGGATCAGGCCTGCGGCCAGCACCGCATTCAGGTTTCCAAAAAATTTCGCCATTGAGACGATCCCCCATAGTGTTGAAGCATTGATTGACGAACCAATCCTATCACCCCATCTAGGGCGTGTCACCTTCTTGCTGGGAAAACGCTGCCGTGCCGGACAATTACCAAGACATGACGCTGGATGAGCTTCGGCCTATTCTGGCGTCTGAATTGCCTCAGGATGCAGCCTTTGACGGCTGGAGCAAAGCCGCCCTTTGCGCAACGGCGGATCGTTTGGGCATGGATCGGGATGTCGCGCAATTGGCGTTTCGCGGCGGCGCTATTGAGATGATCGACGCGTGGTTCGCCCATGTGGATGCCGCCATGGCTCTGGCCTGCCCATCGGATGCGTTGGCAGCCCTCAAAATTCGGCAGCGGATCACCAGACTGGTTGAAGCGCGTCTGGCCATATTGGCTCCGCACCGGGAAGCCTTGCGCCGGGCGCACGCCAGTTTGGCCAATCCTCTTCATGCGAAAACCGCGGCACAATTGGGTTGGCGGGCCGCAGACCATATGTGGCGCGCGGCAGGTGATCAGTCGACCGACTATAATCATTACACGAAACGGGCGATCCTTGGATCGGTCTATGCCGCCACGC
>JBJTAW010000219.1:0-5940 GCA_046091025.1 Chakrabartia sp.
ATTTGGCCGTGCCTTTATCGACATCGCCGACGAATGCTTGCTGTTTGACGGGCTTTGGAAAAAGGGCTCTCGCCATCAAGTCTGGATGAGCCATGGCGACAAGGTGACATCGTTTGCGCCCGGTTTTCGCGTTGTTGCGACCACAGAGGGCGCGCCCTTTGCCGTGATCGCCGATGATGCGCGACGCCTCTATGGCACGCAATTCCATCCAGAAGTCGTCCATACGCCCGATGGGGCAAAGCTCATTGCGAACTTCGTTCACAAGGTTTGCGGGCTTAAGGGTGATTGGACGATGGCGGAATTCCGGGCGACCAAAATTGCCGAAATTCGCGAACAAGTCGGGAGTGGCCGCGTCATTTGCGGTCTGTCAGGCGGGGTGGATTCCTCGGTCGCGGCCATTTTGATTCACGAAGCCATTGGCGATCAACTGACCTGCGTTTTTGTGGATCACGGGATTTTGCGTCTGGATGAACGCCGGCAGGTCGAAGAGCTTTTCCGAGAGCATTATAAAATTCCGCTGGTCGTGGTCGATGCCGAAGCCCGCTTCATGGCAGGGCTGGCTGGTGTCACGGACCCCGAAAAGAAGCGCAAGTTTATCGGTGCCGAATTCATCAATGTGTTTGAAGAAGAGGCCCGAAAAATTGGCGGAGCCGATTTCTTGGCCCAAGGCACGCTCTATCCCGATGTGATTGAGTCCGTCTCTTTCACGGGCGGCCCCTCGGTCACGATTAAGAGCCACCATAATGTGGGTGGCCTGCCAGAGCGCATGAATATGAAGCTCGTTGAGCCGCTGCGCGAATTGTTCAAGGATGAGGTGCGCGCCCTTGGCCGTGAACTGGGCTTGCAAGATGTGTTTGTTGGCCGTCATCCCTTTCCGGGGCCGGGCCTTGCCATCCGCATCCCCGGCGAAGTGACGAAGGAACGGTGCGACATATTGCGCAAAGCCGACGCCGTTTATCTCGAAGAAATCCGCAATGCGGGGCTGTATGACGCCATTTGGCAGGCCTTTGCCGTTCTGCTGCCCGTCCGTACTGTGGGTGTGATGGGCGATGGCCGCACCTATGACAGCGTTTGCGCCCTGCGCGCCGTCACCTCAACGGACGGCATGACGGCCGACGTCTATCCCTTTGATAGCGCCTTTCTCAGCCGCGTTGCCACGCGCATCGTGAATGAGGTGAAGGGCATTAACCGTGTGGTCTATGACTATACGTCCAAGCCGCCCGGCACGATTGAGTGGGAATAAGGCCATGTCTGTCAAACTCTATGGCATTCCCAATTGCGATACGGTGAAAAAGGCCCGCATTTTTTTGGAGGGGCAGGGCATCGCTTTTGACTTTCACGATTATAAAAAGCTGGGCGCGGACGCTGCAAAGCTGGCGCATTGGTGCGATGTACTGGGTTGGGAAACGGTCCTTAATCGGGCAGGAACGACCTTTCGCAAGCTGCCAGATGCAGACAAGACCGGCCTTGATCAGGCGCGCGCCATTGCGCTGATGGTGGCGCAGCCATCCATGATCAAACGTCCGATTGCCGAATATCCCGGCGGACTGCTGGCTGGGTTCAAGCCCGATGCTTGGCAAAAGAGTCTGGGGTGAGAGTCATGGCTGACCGTCCCATCCTGATTGCCCATCGCGGCGCAAGTGGTGACCGGCCTGAGCATACGCTTGAGGCCTATCTTCTGGCGATTGAAATGGGCGCAGATTTCATCGAGCCAGATCTCGTGCTGAGCAAAGACGGGATACTTGTTGCTCGGCATGAGAATGAGATTTCGGGCACAACCGATGTTGCGCAGCGCCCCGAATTTGCGGCGCGCCAGGCGACGAAAAACATTGACGGGCAAAGCGTATCGGGCTGGTTCACCGAAGATTTCACCTTCGCAGAGCTGCGGACGCTGAAAGCGCGGGAACGTCTGCCCGAATTGCGCGTCGCCAACACCGCCTATGACGGCCAGTTCCTAATCCCGAGTTTCGATGAGATTTTGGAACTTGCACAGACCCAAGGGCAGGCGCGGGGTCGCGTGATTGGCGTCTATCCCGAAACCAAACCTCCCAGCTATTTCACGTCCATTGGCCTGCCACATGAAGCGCCTCTGCTGTCCGCCCTCGCGCACTATGGGCTGACGGAGGCGGGATCGCCCGTATTCATTCAATCTTTTGAAGTTGGAAATCTTAAGATGCTACGGATCAAGACGAAGGTCCGGATGATCCAGTTGATCGATTCTGAGGCCGGGCCGGCTGATCTGCCAGACACGCACTATGCCGAGATGATCACGCCAGATGGTCTGAAGGCCATTGCGGCTTATGCGGATGGAATTGGTCCGTTCAAGGATTTGGTCATCGCGCGCACCGCAGATGGGCATTTGGGGCAAAAGACGCAGCTTGTGGAGCAGGCCCATGCTGTCGGCTTAGCGGTTCATCCATGGACATTTCGGGCGGAGAATTACTTCCTGCCAGAGGGGTTCAAAAGCAGTTCTGATCCCCAACAAAAGGGCGATCTGGCATCAGAGATTAAAGCCTTTGTTGCGGCCGGCGTTGATGGGATTTTTTCAGACAATTCAGCCGAAGCGCACGCGGCACTGTCTGACTGATCAGAAGCGGCCTTCTGCCAGAGCAGAAAGACGCCGCTCAAACGGTTTGGCGATATGGGCAGAGGCTTTCCACATGCCAATGGTCAAAGCCGCTCCAACAATGCCGTCGGCGGCATAATGCCAACCCACATGAATTGACCCAAGCCAGATGACGGCAGAGTAAGCGACAAGCGCCCAGCCGATCCAACGGTGCAATACAAAGCCGCCAATGGCAAACATGATAGACATAGACACATGGACGGAGGGCATCGCGGATATGCCAAAGCCGGGCATGTAAATGCCCGTTTCATAGCGTTTCATTAGGAGGATATGCCCTAAGGGTGTCGCGACCATATTTCCCGCTTCGCGCGCCAATTGGCCTTGTGCGACGATTTGATCATGCAAGGCCGAAAAGCTGGCGTTGGGGCCAATGAAATGCGGATAATACATGGGGCCGGCAGAGGCCAAAAGCCAAGCCGCTAGGCCGCCGACAAACACCCAGACGCCGATCCAACACCCGATCAGCCGTGCCCGCACAATTGGGTCTGCGACCAAGGCCGCCCAGAGCACCGGGCAGAACATGAGGATCGGCAACCAAAAGCCATAGGCGCGGTCGAGCAGGATGGTCGCCCAGATGGAGGGGAAAAGATGATGGGTTATTTCCCAGGCATCAAAGCCGAACAGGAAAAATCGGTCAATTTCCGCAAGCGCCGCATCCATCGGAAAGCCTCTGGCTTTGAGCACATATTGCTTAAACAGGCCGTACACCGGAATGACGGAACTGGTCGCAATGGCCGTGGCCAACATCCATTGGCCGCGGGCATGCACAACGGCAAAGCGATGACCCGCAATTTTCTCCGCCACCCGAATCACGCCCCAAACGATGGAAACGCTCACAAGAGGAAGCATGAGGTAGAGGCTCATCCCGCGCGCCAGAGACGCGAACGGAACTGGAGTGACGAAGTAGAGGATGAGGCCTGCGATGCCGATGAGCGCGAGCATGGAAGAGAGGAACATCTTCTCACCATAGGGAAGGGCCCGGTGAAAGCGCAGGCTGTCTCGCGTTGGCACAAAGGTACGCCAAGCGGATTTGTTTGACAGGCCAGAATATGGCGTTGCGTCAGTCATTTGGCCTGAGAGCCCCCAAAATAAAATGTCTTCGCGTGGGCGGGCATTCTTGTGCTGCCCACCGCGCAACTCGCCGCGCCTATCCAATTCCAGGAGGGGCCGCAAGTTTTTGTCGCATAACTGTCATAAAGTTCTCTTCATTTGCCCTGGGCTTTTCGGATGGAAGGTTGCGGGTTAAGAGGAGCTTATGTCTACGACCTCAACCACCTTCACGCTTGATACATCCACCAGTCGTGCAAATCCAATGCCGACCCCGATGAAGCGCCTTACGGTGCCTCGCATCCGCCAGCGCAAGGGCGGTGAGCCACTGGTGATGCTGACGGCCTATACCGTGCGTATGGCCCAGATACTGGATCCACATTGCGACCTTTTGCTGGTCGGGGATTCGCTGGGGCAGGTGATTTACGGTCTGCCGCATACAGTGGCCGTCACGATGGAAATGATGGCGGCCCATGGCGCGGCCGTTGTGCGGGGTAGCTATCATGCCGCGGTTATCGTCGATATGCCCTTTGGCAGCTATGAAGGGTCGCCGGAGCAAGCCTTTACCAATGCGTCGCGCCTGTTGAAGGAAACGGGCGCCGCCGGCGTTAAAATCGAAGGCGGTAAGGTGCTGGCGCCGACAGTAGAGTTCCTCACATCGCGCGGCATTCCCGTGATGGCGCATGTCGGCTTGACACCTCAGGCGGTCAATATTCTCGGCGGCTATGGCGTCCGCGGGAAGAGCGAGGCCGAGGCCAAAGCAATTGTGGAAGATGCGATTACCATGGCGGATGCCGGAGCCTTTGCCATGGTGATCGAGGGCGTGTTGGAGCCGATCGCAATTGAAATCACCAGTAAAGTCTCCTGCCCGACTATTGGGATTGGCGCGTCGGCGCAGTGCGATGGTCAGGTGTTGGTGACAGAAGACATGCTTGGCTTGTTTGAACGTACCCCCAAATTCGTCAAAAAATATGCCGGTATGTCGAGCTTTGTCGCCGAAGCGGTTGAGCAATATGCAAAAGATGTTCGAAACCGCAGCTTTCCGGGGGTTGATCAGCTTTACCTTCCTTAAAAGCCTAAGACGCTTTCCCTCTGGCCAAGGCCCGGCTAAGGGATCAGTCAGATTTGACTGGGGAGACCTGTTTTGGCTTTGCCGCCGATCAATAGCACCGAAGACAGCTTCATCCGCGAAGTCGATGAAGAGCTGCGCCGTGACCGACTCTCGGGGTTTTGGAAAACCTATGGTCGTTGGATTTTGGCGGCCATTGTCCTTGGTCTCGCAGCACTTGCCGGGTGGTTGGTCTGGCAGGAGCAGAGGGCCAAGCAATCTGCGGCTGAAAGCGAAATTCTTGATCAGGCTTTGCGCGATGCAAGTTCAGGCAATGATGCAGGCGCGTCAGCCGCTCTCGCAAAGCTCAAAGCGTCCTCAAATGATGGATATCGTGCCACTGCACTTTTAATCGAAGCCGCCTTGCTGATCCAAAAGCAAAATTTGGACGGCGCGGCCAAGATTTATGGCGAAATCGCCAAGGATGAGGCGATTGCACAACCTTGGCGTGATCTCGCCTTGGTCCGCCAAACGGCCGTTCAATATGATCGGTTGGCACCGGATGAGGTTATTGCGCGTCTCTCGCCTCTGGCCGTTCGGGATAATCCCTGGTTCGGCAGTGCCAGCGAAATGGTGGCAATTGCTTATTTGAAAAAGCAGCGCGTTCAGCCTGCAGCAAAGTTGTTTGCTGATATGGCTGCTGACCCCAAAGTTCCGGAGTCTATTCGGGGCCGGGCAAAGAATATGGCGGCTTCGCTTAACGCACGACTGGCCGTTTCGGCCAAACAAGGACAAGCCAAATGATCGGATTGGCGCATAAGCGCACCAAGTTTCTCATCCTGCTGCCCGTGATGCTGGCGGTCTCCGCATGTGGCGTTTTCGGCGGCGGGGGAGGCGGCAAAAAGCCAAAGACCCCTGTGATGGGCCAAAGAGTGCCAATCCTGACGTCTGAGGCCGTTGCAGAGGCGGATCCCGCTTTGGCGTCGGTTGACGTTCTTTTGCCGCCGGCTCAGGCCAATGTCGCCTGGAGCCAGCCCGGGGGCAATGCTGGAAAGTCGATGGAACATGTGGCCTTGGGCGCGTCCCTTGGCCCGGCTTGGCGGGCTAAAATCTCCGGATCGAGCAATAATGAGCGGCTTGCGTCTTCGCCTGTTGTGTCCGACGGAAAATTATACGTCATGGATACGCAATCGCGTGTTTATGCCTTTGATACGCGATC
>JBJTAW010000220.1:0-5966 GCA_046091025.1 Chakrabartia sp.
ACAATCCATCCCGACCACGCCAGCAGCACCCTTCCCCCATCCTGGACCATCTGGACGCTCTGAACCCAGTCCACGGTAGAACCCAATTGGCCGATCCATCGGTCGAGAAAAAGGTGAGTTCTGCCCGACCGACAAGATTTATCTGTGGGACATAGCCGATGCCGCCACCCGGTTCTGCCGAAAAGCGGCTGTCGAGGCTATTGTCGCGATTATCGCCCATCATGAAAACATGGCCCGGGGGAACTGTGTAAACCTGCGTCCAGTCAGCGGTACCATCCATGAGGTCGAGCACATAATAGCTGCGGCCATTGGGCAGTGTTTCTTGATAACGCGGGTAGTGGCAGCTGCGTGTGCCATTTGGGTCTTGCCGTTCAAATTCAGCTGCAAAGCATCGGCTGTTGGGGGAGACGGGCAAAACCATATCGGCCACGCGCACTTTAGGAACGGCGCGCCCGTTCAAAAAAATCTGCCCATTGCGCATTTGGATGCGATCTCCTGGCAGGCCGATGACGCGCTTGATGTAATCCACGCGATCTTCCGGCGGGGCCTTTAACACGGCTACATCGCCCGGCTCTGGCGCACTGGCAAAGAGACGAGCGGGGATGAGCGGCAGGGAAAAGGGCAGGGAATTGCGCGAATATCCATAGGGCCATTTCGACACGACGAGATAATCCCCGACTAAAAGACGCGGCAGCATCGATTCCGACGGACTGTTAAACGGCGCGATAATGAAGCTGCGCAGGATGAAGACAAACACCGCAAGCTTCACAAGAAAGGTCAGAAATTCGCGTGTTTCAGATGCGCTGGAGGATTTGGCGGGACTGCCATCTTCCCGGCTCGCTTTGTTCTGTGTATCGCTCATCTTTCCGCTCTGCGTTGGTGACGGGCAACCGTCAAGCAGGCGTCCTTGTAAACCGGAGATCCCATGGCAAACGATAGCATGCCGCTTTCCTTCCTTGACGATGTAAAGGCCGACCGGTTGGTCGACCTGTTTGGCGCGGATAAGGATCGTCTGGCGGCGCTGACGATTGAGTTCCCGGGGCTTTATTTCGATTTTTCGAAAACGCATCTGACGCCAGATTTGATTGCCCACTTCTCTGCCGCCATTCGTCAAATGGGGCTGGAGCAAAGGCGGGAAGATCTATTTGTTGGGCATATTGCCAATCCAACAGAAAACCGCGCCGCTGAGCATTGTGCCGAACGTGGGGAGGGGGCTGCCGAGTCCGTTGCTCGTGCAAATCTGCTCCATCATCGGATGCGGGCGCTGATTGAAGCGATAGAAGCAGGTGCATTAGGCGAAATCCGCCACATTCTGCATATTGGTATTGGAGGATCTGCTCTTGGCCCAGATTTACTTGTGGATGCATTGGGGCGCGATGCGGGACGGTATGATGTCGCCATCGTTTCAAATGTCGATGGAAGTGCACTGAAGGAAGCGGTTGCAGGCTTTGATCCCCACAAGACGCTGTTGGTGATTGCTTCCAAGACCTTCTCCACCACAGAGACGCTGCTCAATGCAGAAAGCGCGCTCCACTGGATGACGGAGGCGGGTGTTGACGATGCCATCGGTCAGGTCATCGCGCTGACGGCGAACCCACAAGCGGCCTTTGACTGGGGTGTAGACGAAACGCGGATTTTGCCTTTTTCTGAAAGCGTTGGTGGCCGTTATTCGCTGTGGTCGAGCATTGGCTTTCCAGCAGCATTGGCGCTTGGCTGGGCGGCGTTCGAAGAAATGTTGGAAGGGGCCGCAGAAATGGATCGACATTTCCGGCTGACGCCGCTGGACCGCAATGCGCCGGTTCTGGCCACTTATGTTGATCAATATTATTCACTGGCCCGCAAGGCCCAGACCCGGGCTGTCTTCGCCTATGATGAGCGGCTTCGTCTTTTGCCATCCTATCTCCAGCAGTTGGAAATGGAGTCCAATGGCAAGAGCGTGACCTTGGACGGAACGCAGCTGAATGGGGAGAGTGCCGCCATTACATGGGGTGGCGTGGGCACCGATGCGCAGCATGCCGTGTTTCAGTTGCTTCATCAGGGAACCCGCCTAGTGCCCGTGGAATTTCTGGCAGCAATTGAGCCGGGACATGATTTTGATGACGCGCATCACCGACAATTGCTCGGTAATTGCTTCGCCCAAGGGGCAGCCCTCATGGCCGGCAAGGCGCATGAGGATAGTGCGCGCGCTTATAAAGGGGATCGGCCGTCAACGACCATCTTGCTCGATGAGGTCAATCCGAGATCATTGGGCGCGCTGATTGCCTTTTATGAGCACCGGACATTCGCCAATGCTGTCTTGCTTGGCATCAACCCCTTTGATCAATTTGGCGTGGAACTGGGCAAGGAAATGGCCAAATCTATTGAGGCGGTAGGAACCCGTTTTGACCCCTCAACACAGGCCCTCATTAATCGGGCTATGTCCTAACCCCAACGCATTTTCGAACAGGCATATAAGATGACTTTTGATTTTGACCTTTTCATCATTGGGGCAGGCTCTGGCGGCGTTCGTGCGGCGCGTGTGGCGGCCCAACATGGCGCAAAAGTTGCGGTTGCTGAGGAATATCGGGTTGGCGGTACCTGCGTTATCCGGGGTTGTGTACCCAAAAAGATGCTCGTTTACGGTGCCCATTTTGCCGAGGATCTGCATGAGGCAGCGCGCTTTGGCTGGGACATAGAGGGCGCGTCGTTCAATTGGCCCCGGTTGCGGGACATTGTGCAGGATGATGTCACGCGATTGGAAGGGCTCTACACCCAGACACTCAATTCCAACCACGCCACCATTTTTGCGGAACGCGCGACCATTGCGGGACCAAACACCGTCCGACTGGCCAGTGGGCAAGAGGTGACGGCAAAGGTCATTTTGATCGCGGTTGGTGCTTGGCCGACATTGCCCAATATTCCCGGTACGGATCTTGGGATCAGCTCAAATGAGATTTTCCATCTGGAGAATCTCCCAAAGCGGGCCGTGATTGTGGGCGCTGGCTATATCGCCAATGAATTTGCCGGCATCCTTCAGGCTTTTGGCGTAGAGGTGACGCTGGTGACGCGCGGCGACAGGATGCTGCGTGGCTATGATACAGAGCTGGTCGAGCGGTTGGTGACCATGAGTCGTGCCAAAGGCATTGATGTACGCTTCAACTTTCCTTTGACCGGCGTCTCCAAACAGGCAGATGGCAGCTTATTGGTGGACGGCGGCAATGAAGGGGCGATTGAAACGGATATGCTCCTTTGGGCCATAGGCCGCACGCCCAAAACATCCGGGCTTGGGATAGAGGCGGCCGGTGTCGAGATAGATGCACAGGGTGCGATCAGCGTCAATGAATATAACCAAAGTTCGGTCCCCAGCATCTATGCCGTTGGTGATGTCACCAACCGCGTTCAGCTCACCCCCATTGCCATTCGCGAAGGCCATGCCTTTGCCGATAGCGTCTTTGGCAATAGGCCGCGCACCATCGACTATAGCGCCATCCCAATGGCTGTGTTTTCTAGCCCACCGATTGCGGCAGTTGGACTGACGGAAGAAGAGGCGCGGGCGGAACATGGCGAAGCGGTTAAGATTTATCGAAGCGATTTTCGCCCGATGAAGAATGTCGTCTCCGGCCGGATGGAGCGGGGGCTGTATAAGATGGTGACAGCAGGACCGGAGGAACGGGTTGTAGGTCTGCATCTGATTGGGCCGGACTCTTCCGAAGTCCTTCAGGCAGCGGCAATTGCGGTTAAAGCGGGGCTGACCAAGCAAGACTTTGACGATACGATTGCCTTGCACCCCAGCATGGCCGAAGAACTGGTGCTAATGAAGTGATCCAGTTGGTCGCGAATTAGGCGAGGCGATAGGGGACAACATCGCGCCGATCGGGATAGACCAATATGTCGCGATCAGAAGGCGGGAAGGCGCGTTGATCACAATCGGGTCGGGCACAAAGACGGCAGGAAATGCCAATTCGGGTGGCGGCTTTGTCCGACGTCAGGTCAAGTCCGTCGGCGTAGACAAACTCCCGCGCGTGATCGATCTCGCACCCGAGTGCGACGGCATAGCGCCGTGGAACGCGGTCATAGCTGCCAGACGGTTTGACGAGCCCCTTCGCCATAGAGACATAGCGCACGCCATCGGGCGTTTCGGCAAGCTGAACGAGAATGCGGTCGGGTATCGCCACAGCCTCATGAACGATCCATAAAGGACAAGCGCCACCAAAGCGGGCAAATTGAAGGCGCGTCGCCGAATGCCGCTTGGTAATGTTCCCCGCCATATCAACCCGGCAGAAGAAGAAGGGAATGCCACGCGCACCGGAGCGCTGCAGCGTTGAGAGGCGGTGGCAGGCTTGTTCAAAACTGACACCAAAGCTTTGTCGCAACCGATCAATATCATGCCGAACCGTGCGCGCCGAGGTGCTAAATGCTTCATAGGGCATGAGCAGGGCGCCTGCGGCATAATTCGCCAAACCAACCGATAAAAGCTGACGCGAGGCCGGAGTTTTTAAGCCTGCTTGTTTGACAATGGCGCTTATCTCCTCCCGAAGGGCGAGAGCCGTGAGCTGGTGGGCCAATTGGAACCGCTGACTGTCGGCAGGCAAGCCCTGATCAATCAGGAGATGGCCCATTTGCGGATCATAGTCCCTGAGGCCAAGGCCGGGCGCGTAGACCAAGGATACAGACAGGGCATTTCGCAGATAAAGCTCAAGTGCGACCTGAGGCGGGGAGGGCTGGGTTCCCCGAAGCGTGTCGCCCAGACGTTCCGCCGCGCGATCAAGGCTGTCGACATAATTTCCGGCATTGTGAAACCAATCGCGTACTTCTTCCCAGGGAAGGCGACTGCCCCCGGCATTGTCCGCGCCAAGCGCTTCATCAATGATCTGAAGCCTTTGTCCAGCGTTGCGATAGGCCGCGTGCAGCTTCACAAATTGTTCGGCAAGGGCGGGCTGTTGTTCGGCAATGCGGGCCAACTGATCGGCGGGGAGCGGCGTTGTAAAAAGGGGGTCGGCAGCCGCTTCTCGCAAGGCCGCAAAGCGGCGCGTTGCGGCATCTTCCTCAAATTCTTGCCAGTCGAGCGGAAAGTCTCGCGCCAATATTTCGAGCAGGGCGGGGGTGAGCGGTCGGTCATCATTTTCGAGTTGGGAGAGATAGGAAACGGAAATGCTTAACCTTTTCGCCATATCGGCCTGACGCAAAGCGCGCGTTGCTCGGAGTGCGCGCAGGCGGCTGCCCGCAAAAATGCGGCGACGCGAAGATGGAGAGCGTTGAACGATTTCATCTGTCATGAGGCTGTTTTGCGACAGTCTTCCATATTTTGCAAACCTTGGCTTTACAACTTTGCAAATTCACATTGGACATTGCGCGGCCTGACGCGCAAAGGAGAGGCCTCATATAGCAGGGAAACGCCATGTCATCGAACATTGCCGAGCTCCAAAAGCGCCGCGCTGCCGCCCAGATGGGCGGGGGCCAGAAGCGCATCGATGCACAACATTCCAAGGGTCGTCTCACCGCGCGGGAGCGCCTGACCATCTTGCTGGACGAGGGCTCATTTGAAGAGCTCGATATGTATGTGGAGCATAATTGCGTCGACTTTGGGATGGAGGAAACCAAAATCCCCGGCGACGGCGTGGTCACAGGGTCCGGTACGATTAATGGCCGCCTTGTCTATGTTTATAGCCAAGACTTCACGGTTTTCGGCGGCTCTTTGTCAGAGCGGCACGCGCAGAAAATCTGCAAAGTTATGGATATCGCGCTCAAAGTCGGTGCGCCTGTCATCGGCCTGAATGACTCAGGCGGTGCGCGCATTCAGGAAGGCGTTGCGTCGCTTGGCGGCTATGCCGAAGTGTTTCAGCGCAACGTCCTTGCCTCTGGCGTCGTCCCGCAGCTCAGCTTGAGCATGGGGCCATGCGCTGGCGGCGCCGTCTATTCGCCCGCCAGGACCGACTTCATCTTCATGGTGAAGGTGTCCAGCTACATGTTCGTGACCGCCCCCGCTG
>JBJTAW010000221.1:0-3495 GCA_046091025.1 Chakrabartia sp.
GGGGCGCGCGCGCGCATGACCCGGCAACCTTTCTGGAAACCCTGAAGCTGCTTCATGTGAGCGGTCCGTTGCGCGGCAAACGCGTGACCAGCGCCAGCTGCTCAGGCGGCGAAGCCTCGCTGACGGCGGACCTTGCCGAGCGCGTCGGGCTTGAGACACCAGACTTTGCGCCTCCGATTCAGGGCGCGCTGGAAGCTGTGCTAGGGCCGCGCGTGCATGTTGCCAATCCGCTGGATTACCACACCTATATTTGGGGCGACGCAGCAGCGCAGACCGCCTGTTTTACCACGCTGTTGAAGGCGGAATTTGAAGCGTCGCTTCTGATCCTTGATTTTCCGAGAGCCGACCGCTGCACCCATCCGGACTGGGACTTGACGATCAGCGCCTTTTTGGCAGCTGCACAGGCCTGTCCGGCCGCTGCAGGCGCGGTTAGGATTGTCGCAAGCTCCTTGGCGGAAAATCTGCCAGAGCCGGTCGCCCATAAACTGATCGCCCAAGGCATCGTTCCGGCGGCCGGGCTTTCGGAGGCGCTGCACGCAGTGGCGGCGGCGGCGGCCATCGGCGCAGCGTGGTCTGGCTCGGGTCCGCCGGCCTTGCCGGACATCGCAGCAGATCTTTCGGGCCCTGTCACGACATGTGATGAAGTCTGCAGCAAAGCGGCGCTATCCTCAGCGGGCGTCCCCATCCCACGCGGGCGTCTGCTGAGCCTGGCCGAGATTGCGACGCTGTGCGCCGATGATACCACCGCCCTGCCTGCCCCGTTCCCGCTTGTTCTCAAAGCAGTGGGGAGCGATCTGGCGCATAAGACAGAGCTTGGCGGCGTCGCGTTGGGCCTTGCCAGCCGGGCTGAACTGCTGTCCGCCGCGCAGCGCATGGAAGACCTCTCCAGCACCTATCTGGTTGAGGAGATGGTGGGCGATGCCGTTGCCGAATTGATTGTTGGCGTGGGCCGTGATCCGCAATTTGGTCTGTTCCTGACTTTGGGGGCCGGGGGCATATTTGTCGAATTGCTGCGACAGGTTGAACAGCTGCTGCTGCCCGCAAGCCGCGCCGAGATTGAGGCCGCGCTGGCGCGGCTCTCGCTGTTCGGCATTTTGACGGGATATCGTGGTCGTCCCGGATGCGACCTGCCCGCGCTGATTGAGGCCATCGAAGCCATCGCCGGTTTTGCGATGGCCCATGAGACCGCGCTCGAAGAACTCGATGTCAATCCCTTACTCGCTTTGCCCCGGGGTGCTGTTGCGGTGGATGCGCTGATCCGGATGAAGGAGACTCTAGGATGAGTGCCGTTCTGCTCGACCATCGCGGCGACGTGCTGATCATCACGCTGGACCGACCCAAGGCCAATGCCATCGATGTGGCGACGAGCCTTGAGCTTTATGCCGCCTTCAAACGGCTTAACGATGACCCCAGGCTCCGCGTGGGGATCATCACTGGCACCGGTCGGTTCTTTTCGGCAGGCTGGGATCTGGGCGCCGCAAACGAGGGCGAAGCGGTCGACGCTGATCATGGGCCCGGCGGTTTTGCCGGCCTGACGGAGTATTTCAGCCTGACCAAGCCGGTGATCGCAGCGGTCAACGGCTTGGCCGTAGGCGGTGGTTTCGAGCTGGCCCTCGCTGCTGATCTGATTGTGGCGAGCACCGACGCCCGATTTTGGCTACCGGAAGCGCAACTGGGGATGTTGCCCGATTCCGGCGGGCTGTTGCGGCTGCCCAAAGCGATTCCGGCCCGGCTCGCGCGCGAAATAATCCTTACCGGAAGGCGGCTCGAGGCCGAAGAGGCGCTAGAGTTGACTCTGGTGAACCGGGTTGTGGCGCCAGAGGCGCTGCTATCGTGCGCACTGGAATTGGGAGAAACCATCGTCCGCGCCGCGCCCCTTGCCATTACCGCCGCGCGCGACATCCTAAGAGCTACTGAAGGGCTAGAGGTGGAACAGGCCTATAAGCTGATGCGTAGCGGCGACATCCCCTCTTATCGCGCCATGTTGACCTCAGAAGATGCTCTAGAAGGCCCCCGCGCCTTTGCAGAGGGCCGTCTGCCACAATGGCAAGGGCGCTAACATCTTAACAAAGCGACGAACAGCGAGGCTCGTGATGCTGGCAATAACGTCAGAATGGCGCGCCATGCGGAATGAAGATGCGAACAGGTTTGAAATCTATATTACCGCATGAGATCCGTGCCGGTGATGCTGCCTGTTCCGTTTGACAAGAAAAAGGGCACAGCGACATTGACGGTGGCGATGCCTTCTCCCGGTCAGTTGCTGTCTGTTTAGGTGTGCCTTGTCTGCAGAAAGCAGATTTCGAGGGGAATCGGAGGCCTTCGCAAATAAGCCAGTATAGGACGGACTGTTGGATTTTAATCTTAGGCGAGATGCCTGAAGCTGTCTGCATTGGTATTCAGCACCATTGATTAACGGGGTCGCAAGCCTACCATCCTTCAGCCGAGAAATGATGTTGGGGAATGGTGACAACATGGACTTGAGCACAATCAGCGACCTGCGCGCCCGGCTGCAACATTTGCATCTGCAAACAGCTGACACCCCCCTTTTTAACCCAGTCTTCCAATTGGGCCATGACCTTTCGCGTAAGCTTGAAGGCGGGCAACTAACATTGGCGGATATGGCCGCCCTGGTGGACGACCTTTTTCATGAAGCGCTGAACAGTCGCGCCCTTCGGCTGCATCGCCTTTTAAGCCCTATGGAAGCATCAGAAAACCTCCTCAAATGGCGATCGATACTAGATCGGGTTGAGGGTGATTTTGGAGATTTTGCGAAACGCGTTGAGCGGCCGATGCTCCATCTTGTCTTCACCGCACATCCCACTTTCTTGCTCTCGCGAACGCAAAGTGAAGCCATTGCTGATGCTGCCAGCCGCGCAGCAGTCGTCGAGGCTGATATTGGCGACGCAGCACCGCGTAGCCCCATCACGCTCGATTGGGAGCATGATGAAGCCATGGCTGCGATCCAGCGGGCCCAGCGCGCGCGTGATCATCTCGTCCTCACAACGCTGGATGCAGCGGCTGATCGATGGCCGGATAAGTGGAGAAACTTATTGCCGCAGCCCTATCGGCTCGCGACTTGGGTCGGCTATGATATGGATGGCCGGACCGACATTAGTTGGGCGACAAGTCTAAGGTATCGGTTCGCCGAAAAGGCCCAGCGTCTGGGCCTTTATGCAGATATGCTTGAGGCCGCGGCGCCGCAACACGCCCTGCTGACTCAACTCCGCGCGGCGCAACAGCACAGCCAAGATATGGCGTCATTATGTGTGGGAGAAATGTCTGAGCCTGAAGCAGTGTCTGCCGCTGCCAATCAACTGACAGCAGACCATCCAGCCAAGCTATTGTCGCTTGGCCCACTGATTGATGCGTTGAGAGCAGAGGCAAAAAGCTGTGAGAGTGTCGATCGGGCGAAGGCCTTAATCACACTTGCAGCGGCCATGCAGAGCGATGGGCTGGGCATGGGGTGGATCCATTTTCGGGTCAATGCATCACAAT
>JBJTAW010000222.1:0-2920 GCA_046091025.1 Chakrabartia sp.
GCTTTGTTCGATTGCAACTGGCCAACAAGGTGCAGTTCAATGCCCGGCGTTTCGGCCATCAGCTCTGGCCATTTGCTCTGCGCTTCCTGCACGCGGTTTTCGCCAAAGACACGCTGACCCGCCGTAATTAGCGGGCGGATCGCCTCGGCGCTCTGCGTCTTAGACACGGCCACCAGCGTCACCGCCTCTGACGCGCGCCCCGCGATTTTGCAGGCGCGGGCCATGTCGTGATGAACGGCGTTCAGCCGATGCTTTGCGTCTTCAATCATGCCGCGGCTATAGAGGTGTGGATGCCGAAGCGCCACCACCCCTTGCCCCCCATATGGTTCATGACCGACGAACGTCTGGGCGATGACCTTTGGTCGGCACTTGCCGCACTTCCCAAGGGAAAGGCGGGCATTATCTTTCGCCATTACGCCACCCCCGATCCGCAAGGGCGGGCGCTGTTTGAGACCGTGCGCCGCATAGCCCGGGCCCGGCGGCTGGTGCTGGTGCTCGCCGATACGCCCCGGCGCGCGCGTGGATGGCGGGCCGAGGGCAGCCATGGCCGCCATGTCGGAGCCTTGACCGCCCCGGTGCATAATGTGCCAGAATTGCGGGCGGCCGAACGCGCGGGCGCGCAGCTGCTGTTTTTATCCCCGTTGTTTGCGACGCGCAGTCACGCGGGAGCACAGCCGCTGGGTCGGGTGCGTTTTGGCCTGATCGCCCAGCAGTCCCGCCGCCCGATCATCGCGCTGGGCGGTATGACAGCCGCGCGCTTTGCAACGCTTACATCCTCGAAACTTTATGGATGGGCTGCGATCGACGGGCTAGCACCGCCGCAGCGTCAGAAGCGGAAGGCCGTGCCCAGATAGACAGCCTGACTGTCGCGGCGATTATCCTTCAGCGGCTCCAACCGTTCGCGCTGCGATTTATAGCGAACGCCCGCCGTCACATCGATATTCCGGGTCAAACGATAAGACCCACCGACATCCAGCGCGACGCTCTCACTCGAATCAACAATGCGCGGGGCCGTGCCCACCGGACGCTCCGCCGCCAACTGAAGCCGGGTTGACCACCGCTTCGCCGTATAGCTCAGGCCCAGATCAGCTGCCTGGCGGCGGCCACCGGCAAGGCCCAGATCTGCCTGCCCCATATCGCCAGACACAGCAAAGCGCCTCCAGCCAACCGACACGCCCAAATTATAGGCCAAGGGGGCAATGGTGGCGAGCGGGCCCGCACTGGCTGGCCGATCCGTTCTGAGTTGAGATTGAGTGGTGCGCGCGCGCACAGCAACAGTTACTTTGCGGTTTGTCTTCGCGGCAGACGCGGGCGTGAAGCGAAAGCCCGATGTCATCGTTGTGCTGCGCGAAAATGCCATGGCCAGCCGCGGGTCAGCTGATGCCGGTGTGAAATTACCCAGCGCCCGACCAACAGACGCTGGCTTAGCCGATGCAGGACGGGCCGCCGCAAGCGGTGCTGAAGACGCAACACAGCTCGCCGTTGCGGCCATTGCCGCAACACCCATTGTCCAAAATGGTGCGCGAGTCGTCACTTCCTCTCCATGACATAAAGCGGATTCAAGCTATATCTTTATGTCCATAAATCGCACTCTTGGTGATAAATTATTTCAGGGCTGTTGCATCTCTTCAACAACCCTGCGCGCTCGTCCCTTGCGGACGAGGGATATGGGCCTATAACACGGCTGATCTTCCTATTTTAATGACGAGGAATTGCATGCGTCGTCCCCTCTCCGCCATTTTTGCCCTGTCGCTGCTGGCGACCCTTCCTGCCTGCAGCATGCTGGGCATTGGCGGCGGCAAGGAGAAGGCCCGGCAACAGACAGATCTGGCTGCATCCCGCGTCACCACGATCGGCGTGAACGCCTATCTCTGGCGCGCGTCGCTCGACACCCTATCCTTCATGCCGCTGGTTCAGGCGGACGCCACAGGGGGCGTCATTCTGACCGACTGGTATAGCAACCCCGATAATATGGGGGAGCGGATGAAGCTGACGGTCAGCATTTTGGATCAGGATCTGCGCGCCGATGCCCTGCGCGTCGCGGCCAGCCGCCAAGTGAACCAAAATGGCACTTGGGTTGATGCGCCTGTACAGGCAGCGACCGTCCAAAAGCTGGAAGAAATCATCCTGACTAAAGCGCGGGATTTGCGCCGCGCGGCCATCGCAGGCTGAACACGCGCGCTTTTCGGCTTGGGCCGCAATGTGAGCGGAGCGGCCCCGCTTTAACGCAATCCAGTGATGATGAAGAAGATGCGGAGCTGACACGCCTATGACGACGCGTTTCAACCCTTTTAAAGCCGATGGCCTTTGGCAAAAAGCCTGGGATGATGCGGGCATCTTTACCGCGCCTGCCGCAAGCGACCCACGCCCAAAATCCTATGTGCTGGAGATGTTCCCCTATCCCTCTGGGCGCATCCATATGGGCCATGTCCGCAACTATACGATGGGCGATGTGCTGGCCCGGTATAAGGCGATGACGGGCCATGCCGTGCTCCACCCAATGGGGTGGGACAGTTTTGGTATGCCCGCTGAAAATGCCGCGATGGAAAAAAAAGTACATCCCGGCGATTGGACACGATCCAATATTGCGGCGATGAAAAAGCAGTTGAAGCGGCTTGGCCTTGCCATTGACTGGAGCCGCGAGCTGTCCACCTGTGAGCCCGATTATTATGGGCAGGAACAGGCTCTGTTCCTTGATTTCTGCAAATCGGGCCTGGTCTATCGCAAGGAATCAACGGTCAATTGGGATCCGGTCGATATGACCGTGCTTGCCAATGAACAGGTGATTGATGGGCGCGGCTGGCGCTCTGGCGCGCTGGTTGAAAAGAAAAAGCTCAATCAATGGTTCCTGAAAATCACCGATTTCGCCGATGAGCTGCTCGATGGGCTGAAATCGCTCGATCAATGGCCAGACAAAGTG
>JBJTAW010000223.1:0-4930 GCA_046091025.1 Chakrabartia sp.
GCAACCGACGCCATTGACGCGACAGCTGAAGGTGCTGCCGCGACAATTGTTGAAATGACCAAAGGCGGCGTCGATCATGCGATTGAAGCCGTCGGGCGGCCTGCCTCTGCTCAGCTTGCTGTCAACGTCCTGCGTCGGGGCGGCACAGCGACGATTTTGGGCATGAAGCCGCTGGCGGAAAAGGTCGGCCTTTCGGCCATGGACCTGCTTTCCGGCAAGAAGCTGCAAGGGGCGATTATGGGCGGCAACCGCTTCCCTGTTGATATTCCCCGGTTGGTTGATTTCTATATTCGTGGTCTTCTCGACCTCGATAGCATCATCGCCGAACGCATTCCGCTGTCGGCGATTAATGATGGGTTCGACAAGATGAAAAAGGGCGATTCCGCGCGCAGCGTGATCGTATTCGATCAATGACCGAAGCACTCGACGCGCAGACGCTGTTTTCCGGCGTTGTCAAAGCGGAAGGGGCAGATGCGCTCAACGAAGCCAATCTGACCGTCTGGATGCAGGACAATGTAGCCGGGTTTGAAGGCCCGATTGAGGTGTTCAAATTTGCCGGTGGGCAATCCAACCCAACCTATCGCATCAATGCGACAAGCGGGTCTTACGTCCTGCGGCGCAAGCCCTTTGGTCAGCTTTTGCCCAGCGCCCATGCCGTGGATCGGGAGTTTAAGGTCATCAACGGCCTTTACCCAACGGGCTTTCCCGTGGCCCGCCCCTATGGACTGTGCACCGATGACAGCGTGATCGGTAGCTGGTTCTACATCATGGCGATGGTTGAAGGACGAACAATCTGGGACGGGGCGATGCCCGGTGCCACACCCGAATTCCGCCGCCAAACCTATTTCGCCATGATCGACACGCTGGCGGCGCTGCACAACACCGATGTCGCGGCGGCTGGCCTATCTGACTATGGCAAGCCCGGCAATTATTTCGGCCGTCAGGTGGATCGCTGGACGAAGCAATACCGCCTGTCAGAAACCGAACATATGCCGGTGATGGAACGGCTGATTGAATGGCTGCCCGCAACCCTGCCGGAACAGACAAGAACATCGGTTGTCCATGGGGACTACCGCATCGACAACATGATTTTTGCGGCAGACTCCCCGCAGGTGGTTGCTGTTCTTGATTGGGAGCTTTCCACCCTTGGCGATCCTTTGGCCGACTTCACCTATGTCGCCATGGCATGGTTGACTGATAACGCCGGCCGATCCGGTGTGCAGGATTTGGATCGCAAGGCCTTGGGTATTCCTGAACTGGACGAAGCGGTTGCGCGTTATTGCCACGCAACGGGTCGTGACGGCGTTCCCGACATGAATTGGTATTTCGCCTATAATTTCTTCCGCGTCGCCGGGATTATTCAGGGCATTAAGAAGCGCGCGATCGACGGCACGGCCAATTCCGCCCATGCCAAGGAAATGTCTGAACGCGTCAGCCCGCTTGCAGAGGCTGCTTGGGCCTTTGCAGTGAAGGCCGGAGCCTGACCTAGAATCAGCCTGAATGAAAAAAGGCTTGAAAAAGGAGACAAAGATGTCGCTGTTCGACATGACGGGCCAAGTGGCCTTGATCACCGGATCATCCCGCGGAATTGGCAAAGCTATTGCCGAAGAAATGGTGCTCCATGGGGCCAAGGTCGTTATCTCCAGTCGTAAGCAGGATGCCTGCGACGCCGTGGCTGCTGAAATTAATGCGCGCCACGGGGCTGGCACGGCCATTGCTGTTGCTGCCAACATCTCGTCCAAAGAGGGGCTTCAGCATCTTGTCGATGAAACGCGCCGCGCCTTTGGCAAGATCACGGCGCTTGTCTGCAATGCGGCTTCTAATCCCTATTATGGCCCGTCGGCGGGCATTGCGGATGATCAAGTCCGCAAGAGCGTGGACAATAATATTTTGTCCAACCAGTGGCTGAGCCACATGGTCGCGCCCGAGAGGACGGCCCGTGGCGAAGGCTCGATCACCATCATTTCCTCCATTGGCGGCCTGAAAGGCTCCACGGTCATTGGGGCCTATTGCATCTCCAAAGCGGCGGACATGCAGATGGCACGCAATTTGGCGGATGAATTCGGGCCCCAAGGTGTGCGCGTCAATTGCATCGCCCCCGGCCTTATCCGCACAGATTTTGCGCGGGCGCTTTGGGAAAATCCAGATACGCTGGCCCGTTCCACCGCACTGTCGCCGCTGCGCCGCATTGGCGAACCAGAAGAAATTGCGGGCGCTGCTGTCTTCCTCGCGTCACGCGCGGGCGGATTCACCACCGGCCAGACCTATGTCATTGATGGCGGCCAGACGATCAGCGGCAGCTGACCCCAAATTATAGGAGACGAGAAATGGGTGCATTGGACGGCAAAATTGCCATTATCACAGGGGCTGGATCTGGCATTGGCCGCGCCTCTGCCCTGCGCTTTGCAGCTGAGGGCGCAAAGCTTGTCGTGGGGGACAAGACGGAAGCGGTGATGGACACGGCAAAGATGGTGAAGGACGCAGGCGGCACGGCCATCGCGCTTCAGATTGATGCCGGCGTAGAAGCCGATGTTGAAAAGCTGGTCGCCACCGCCAAATCAGAATTTGGCGGGCTGCACATTGCCTTTGCCAATGCGGGCGTGTCCGGCGGCATGGCCGGGATTTTTGATCTGACTACGGCTGAATGGACAGAGCTTTTGCGCGTCAACCTCATCGGCCCTTGGTTGATGGTGAAGCATGCTGGTCGTGCGATGATGGATGCGGGCCAAGGCGGTTCCATCATCCTCACCGCCAGCGTCGCGGGCATTCGCTCTGGCGCAGGTGGCCCGGCCTATTCGGCATCCAAGGCGGGCGTCATCAACTTGGCGCAAGTCTCTGCCCAGCAAATGTCGGAAACGGGTGTGCGCGTAAACGCCATTTGCCCCGGCCTTACGGAAACGGGCATGACCAAGCCAACCTTTGATTATGCCCGTGAAAAAGAGGTGATGCACAAGGTCGGCCGTTTGAACCCGCTGCGCCGGGCCGCTCAACCAAGCGAACTCGCCAATGTTGCGCTGTTCCTTGCCTCTGATCAGGCCAGCTATGTTAATGGACAGGCCATTGCCGTTGATGGTGGCCTCTCCTCCTCCCACCCAGTCACGCGTCAGCTGACTGGCCAGACGGCGGTATAATATGCTCCAAGTATCCAACCCCGCAGATCTTGGCCTTTTGCCCGATAGGCTTGAGCGGATCGGCGCATTCATTCAACGCAAATATATCGATACCGGCCTGTTGCCGCATGGCGCCCTGCTCATTGGTCGTGGGGATGAAATCGCCCATGTCTGGACGTCGGGCGTGGAGCAGGATGCCATCTTCCGCATTGCCTCCATGACAAAGCCGGTCACCTCAATTGCGCTGATGCAGTTGGTGGAACAGGGGCTTATCTCCCTGCTTGACCCCGTGACCGATTTTATTCCCGAATTTGCGTCACTTGGCGTCTATGTCGGCGGTGGGGGCGTGACACCCTTTGTCACCCGCCCGCCCGCATCCCCCGTGCGCGTGCTTGATCTGCTGCGCCATACAGCGGGCTTCACCTATAGCTTTCAAGATATTGGCTATATCGACGCCGCCTATCGCAAAACCGATGTCGAAAATTGGTCCAAATTCGATAATGATGAAGTCATCGGCCTGTTGAAAGATCTGCCGCTGGAATTTGATCCCGGCACGGCTTGGAATTATTCCATCGCAACCGACATTGTGGGCATCATCGTGTCGCGCGTCTCTGGCCTGTCGCTGGGGGATTATTTCCAAAAGCATATTTTTGGCCCGCTGGGCATGGTCGATACATTCTTCATGGTGCCCAAGGATAAGGCGCATCGCCTGCCACCCGCCTATGTCTATCACCCCGTCGAAAAGATGAAGCCGTTCGATAAGGCAGGCGAAGAAAGCGCCTGGGCGCGGCATCGCAAATTCCAATCCGGGGGCGGTGGTCTTGCCTCCACCCTTTCCGATTATCACCGGTTTTGCCGGATGCTGCTCAATGGCGGTGCGCTTGATGGCGTGCAGATTATCAGCCCAAAGACGCTGGAGCTGATGACGGCCAACCATTTGCCGGGTGGCGGGGATTTGATCCAGCATTCAAAGGCTTTGTTCAGCGAAGCCGAAAATGGCGGCATTGGCTTTGGCCTGGGATTTGCCTGCAATATCGATCCTGCCGCAACCGCTTTGGCGGGATCAAAGGGAGAGTTTTTCTGGGGCGGCATGTTCTCAACGGCATTCCTCGTCGATCCTGTCGAGCATATGACGATGGTGTTTATGACCCAAATAATGCCGTCCACCACTTACCCGCTGCGTCGGGAAATCCGATCAATGATGTACGCGGCCTTCGCCGCTTAGCAAATATCCCCCTCCCGCCAGCGGGAGGGGTAAGGGGAGGGCAAGATGCCCCTTCCTGTCACATAGGTTCATACCCTCCCCCACCCACTCCTGCCTGCGGGAGGGGAGCAGAAAGGAAGAAAAATGCAGTCCGTAACCACCGAACGTCATGGCGACGTCCTCGTCATTCTCGTCAACAATCCACCGGTCAACGCGCTGAGCTGGCACGTCCGTCAGGGTCTGAAGGATGGCATTGAAGAAGCACTGGCCGATGACGCGATCAAGTCCGTTGTGCTGCGCTGTGCTGGCCAGACCTTTATCGCAGGCGCCGACATCACCGAATTCAGCAAACCGCCCCAAGGCCCGGATTTCAACGAAGTGCTCAACACGATTGAACTGGCGGGTAAGCCAGTGGTCGCGGCCATCCATGGAACAGCGCTCGGCGGTGGTCTGGAAACCGCTCTCGTCTGTCATTACCGTATTGCCGTCCCATTCGCGATGCTCGGCGTGCCGGAAGTCAAGCTTGGCCTGCGGCCCGGCGCTGGCGCCACGCAGCGCCTGCCACGCATCGTTGGTGTCGAAGTTGCAGCGACCATGGTCTCGTCGGGCGATCCCC
>JBJTAW010000224.1:0-4154 GCA_046091025.1 Chakrabartia sp.
CACCTCAACCGGATCGTCGGGAAGAACATCGATAATGCCCGCACGCCGCATGGTTTCCATATGGACAAAAATATCGCTGCCGTCTGACCCCCGGACCAGAAATCCATAGCCTTTGGGCCGATTGAACCATTTGACCGTCGCAGGTTCAAACGGGCTGGCGGCAGTCAATTGGTCGGCCCCCAATTCGCGCGCGCGGCGCGGCAGGGCGCGCTCTGTTGGTTCTGGCACGATGGCGGTTGTCAGATCGAACGAGAGCAAGGCGGTGGCTTGCAGCCCACGCGCGCCAAGCTCTGCCTGAAAAACAACCTTGGCGCCTTCTGGCAAAGTCCGGCGACCATGATCGCGCAGCACCGAAAAATGCAACAGGACATCGCCGATGTCGCCATCATCCGGGACGATGAACCCAAAGCCGCGGGTGGAGTCAAACCACTTCACATAGCCACTAAGAGCGCGCGTTGCGTTCAGCGGCTCTTGTGCGGCTGCATTGGGCGGATCTGTCGTCACCCTTGACCCTTTTGATGTGCGATGGTGAACCAACTCCGCATGCGTGCGCCCCATAAATCCACATGGTCAAAAAAGACGGCGTCAGGACGGGTTAAGACGCCTACCCCTCTTCTTCCAACCCAGTGCGGATAGTGTGGACAAGTTCAGGGGGTAAATCAAGAATACGTCGGGCAAGGGCGAAATCATGTCCGGCCCGCAGCATTGCGGCAAAGGCCTTGTCACGTTGCTTCTGATCTGGAGCGACGCGCGAAAATGGGCCGATCCGCCGACGCTTTGCAAAGGCCATGGCGGCGGCGTCCTGATCCTGCCGGGCCGTTTCCAGCGCATCACCCATATCTTCGACTTCAATTCCGGCCGCAGAAAGGGCGTGTTGCACCCGGCGCGGGCCATAGCCACGCCGGGTCATGCCTTGCGCTTTCATATCGGCATAAGCCCGGTCATCGACAAAATGATTGGCAACCATGGCCGCAATAATGGCTTCAACCGCGAGAGCTTCTGGGGTTTCTGAGTCGGCCCAGCCCCGTTCCCGAAGCTTGCGGCCAAGATAGGATGCCAGCTTGGCCCGCGTTGTCGCATAGCGCCCGACATAGGCCAAAGCGAGCTTCCGAAGTTGCGGGCGATCAAGAGGTTTTCGTGCTATCGAATGTGCCATAAGTGTCTTCTGGCCCAATTTGTGCCATAGTCAGCGGCAATTGAAAATGTTCGCAGGGATAAAGCCGCTGGTTTTATGCCCATTTGGTATCATGCGCACTCGGCCCGGCCAGTGCCAATTCGTTTTTAGGGGATGCACCGTGCAGGACATTCTTGACCGGCCCGCCCCGGCGCTGAGCGCCACTGCAACGCGGGATGATTTGCCCCGGCGTTTTTCAGACTTTGCCACGCTTGGCGAAGCGCTGGATTATGCGGCACGCGGCAATCGAGGGCTTAATTTTCATGATCCTCGCGGCACGCTTGCCAGACCCTATCCCTATTCGGAACTGCGCACGGACGCGTTGGCCATGGCCTATCGGCTGATCGCGCATGGCGTAAAGCCGGAAGATCGGATTGCCCTGATCGCCGAAACATCACCGGAATTTGCCGCATTGTTTTTCGGCACAATTTATGCGGGTGCTTGGCCCGTACCTTTGCCGCTGCCAACATCCTTTGGCGGGCGCGATTCCTATGTCGATCAGCTGGCCGTGCAGATGCAAAGTGCTCAGCCCAAAATGCTGATCTACCCCGCCAGCCTTGAGGCGATGGCACCCGATGCCGCCAAAACTGTCGGCGCAGAAGCGATCAGCTGGGAAGACTTTGGCAGCCGTGCAGCGCCGGAAGCCCCGCTGCATACGGCCAGCACGGATGATATTGCTTATCTGCAATATTCCAGCGGATCGACCCGCTTTCCCCATGGTGTCGCCGTCACGCATCATGCCCTACTCAACAATCTGGCCGCGCATAGCCATGGCATGGAAATAGGGGAGAGCGATCGGTGCGTGTCCTGGCTGCCTTGGTATCATGATATGGGGCTGGTCGGTTGCTTCCTCTCAGTCGTCGCCAATCAGGTGTCGGCTGACTATATGAAGACCGAAGACTTTGCCCGGCGTCCACTTGCCTGGCTGGACCTTGTAACGCGCAATACGCGCGCTGGGGCCACATCGATCAGCTATTCGCCCACCTTTGGCTATGACATTTGCGCCCGGCGCATTTCCAGCCAGACGCAGGTGACCGAACGCTTCGACCTGTCGGGCTGGCGGCTTGCCGGCAATGGTGCGGACATGATCCGTCCCGATGTGATGCAATCCTTTGTCGATGCGTTTCATCAGGCTGGTTTCAGCGCCAAGGCGTTCTTGCCGAGCTATGGCCTTGCCGAAGCAACTTTGGCGGTCACAATCATGCCGCCGGGCGAAGGGATTCGGGTCGAGCTTGTCGAAGAATCCGAATTGTCAGGTGAAGTTTGGCCGGGTGATCGGCCGCAACGCTATCGGGCCATCGTCAATTGCGGAAAGCCGTGCCGGGATATGGCGCTGGAAATTCGCGGAGACGATGGATCGCCGCTGCCCGACCGGCAGATTGGGCAGGTTTGGACGTCCGGCCCCTCGCTGATGCACAGCTATTATCGCGACCCCGAATCGACGGCTGCCTGCCTCCAAAATGGGTGGCTGAACACGGGCGATATGGGCTATATGTCGGACGGATATCTCTATGTCGTTGGCCGCGCCAAGGACATGATCATCATCAATGGCAAAAACCATTGGCCCCAAGACATTGAATGGGCGGTTGAGCAGCTCCCCGGCTTTAAACAGGGCGATATCGCCGCCTTTTCCATCACCACACCGGGCGGCGAAGAATCACCCGCAGTTTTGGTGCATTGTCGGACCATTGATGACGAGGAGCGCACCAAGCTGCGCGATGCGATCCGGGATAAGGTGCGGTCGATTACGGGCATGACCTGTGTTGTTGAGCTGGTCCCGCCGCGCTCACTTCCGCGCACCAGCTCTGGCAAGCTGAGCCGCGCCAAGGCCCGCAGCCTGTATCTGTCTGGAGAGTTGCAGCCCTATTCGCTGGCGGCCTGACCGCTACAGAATTGGCAGAGCGCGCTTGCGCCTTGGAGGCAGCTTCGCTATGCGCGCCCCTCTGGCCATAGGAGTGTAGCTCAGTTGGTAGAGCATCGGTCTCCAAAACCGAGGGCCGTGGGTTCGAGTCCCTCCGCTCCTGCCAGTATCGCGAATCACAGCCCGAATAGGCGGCTGGATCGCTGGGCCTGAAAAGGCCTGAAATCCCCAAGCACCGCTTGCTTTTCCAAGGAAAGCGGACTAAACGCGGCGCAATCCTAACATGAGGGTTTTCGAATTAGCCGGTTCTCCGGCCGCGAACCTGTTGGGAAACCGTGGTTTAAGGATGGAATCGGGTTCATGGCAAAGACCAACCCAGGTGAATTTATCCGGCAGGTGCGCGCGGAGACAGGCAAAGTCTCTTGGCCGACCAGTCGTGATACGGGAGTCACCGTTGTGATGGTCATCATCATGACGTCGATATTGGCCGTATTCTTCCTGGGCGTTGATTCGGTGTTCAGCTGGATCGTCAAATCGCTACTCGCCCTCGCTTCCTGACGATAGAAAAGAAGACGCGCATGTCACGTTGGTACATCATCCACGCCTATTCGGGCTTTGAAAACAAGGTGCGCGACGCCGTCCTCGCCGAGGCGCAGCGTCTGGGCCTTGAAGCACTTGTGGATGCAGTCGAAGTGCCGACGGAAACCGTGACCGAAATTCGGCGCGGCAAAAAGGTGCAGTCCGAACGCAAGTTCTTCCCCGGCTATGTCCTTGCCAAGCTGAAGATGAATGATGACGTGTATCACCTCATCAAGAATCAGCCGAAAGTGACCGGCTTTTTGGGGTCCAGCGGTAAGCCGCAGGCCATTAGCGAAGCTGAAGCCGCACGGATCCTGAACACCAAGGCTGAAGCCGCTGCTGCACCCAAGCAGCGGATCCGCGTCGATTATGAAATTGGCGATCAGGTCAAAGTGCTTGAAGGGCCGTTTGCAAGCTTTAACGGCCTTGTCGAAGAACTTGATTTTGATAAGGGCCGGGTCAAGGTTTCTGTGTCGATCTTTGGGCGTCCGACGCCTGTCGAACTGGAGTTTGAACAGGTCGAACGCATGAAATAATGCC
>JBJTAW010000225.1:0-2784 GCA_046091025.1 Chakrabartia sp.
TTGATTATGCAGCGCAAGCCCAGGTTCTGATCGTGACCGATGTGAAGCGGGGCGATGTGCCTCAATTGGCCAATGCCTATGCCCAGCTGATTGCGGCGGCAGGTGGCGGAACATTGGGCCTGTTCACCGCCATTCGGCGGCTGCGCGCAGTGCATGCCCGGATCGCCGACCGATTGGCGCGCGATGGCCTGCCGCTCTATGCCCAGCATGTTGACCCGATTGATACCGGCACGCTGGTTGATATTTTTCGCGATGACCCGCGTGCGAGCCTGATCGGCACGGATGCCTTGCGTGACGGGGTGGATGTGCCGGGGGATTCGCTGCGGCTGGTGGTGATGGAAGGTGTGCCTTGGCCCAAGCCGACCGTGCTGCATGCCGCGCGCAAGGCCGCAGGGGGCGGCTCTGCCTATGACGACCGCATCATTCGGGCGCGATTGGCGCAGGCCTTTGGCCGGTTGATCCGGCGGCAGAATGACAAAGGGACTTTCGTGCTGCTCTCTTCCGCCGTTCCGTCTCGACTGCTGAGCGCCTTTCCCGATGGAACGCCTGTTCGGCGGGTGACATTGGAAGAAGCGGTGGCCGAAATTGCGCGATCAGATTCGGCCCTTCCCACGCGGCCCCATTTGTCGCATGAGTTGGACAGATGAAAACGCTCATTCTTTTTCGCCACGCCAAATCCGGCTGGGACGCGCCTGTCGACCGGGATTTTGACCGTCCCATCAACGCGCGCGGCATTCAGGGCGCGCAGATGATTGGCCAGCATTTGCGAGAGCGCGAATGCGCTTTTGACCATGTGATCTCCTCCCCCGCCGTACGCTGCACCGAGACGCTTGATGCGCTTTGGGAAGGCTATGGGGAGATTTTGCACCCCAATTGGGATCGGCGCATTTACTTGGCTTCGGGCGCAACCTTGCTGGATGTTGTGCAAGACCTGCCGGACAGCGCCGAGCGGGTGATGATGTGCGGACATAATCCAGGGCTGGAAGATCTCATTCTAACGCTCGTCCCCGACAAAGCAGGTGACCCTTTGCGCGATGCGGTGGAGGAGAAGTTCCCGACCGCGGCCGTTGCCACTTTGACGCTGGACGTTGACCAGTGGCGCGATGCGGGACGTGGCAAGGCCCAGTTCACTCAATTGGTGCGGCCCCGCGATCTGGACCCTAATCTTGGCCCAGCTATGGATCACCCAAGCGACTAGCCTAGCGCCCAGCGGCGGCGAGGGCAGTTTTCAGACGATCGCGAATTAAGACCAGATCCGGAATATAGCTGGGCGGTGTGGGCGCAGGCGCGGCCGACACTGGGTTAGCAGGTGCTGCTTGGGCGACGCTCGGTTCCGGTGCAGGGGTCTGGCTATCTGTTTTGGCGCTCAGCAGCTTTTGCACGCCCTTGACCGTATAGCCTTCGACATGAAGCAGATGGTGAATGCGCCGGACGAGGGCCACATCATCTGGCCGATAATAACGGCGGTTCCCCGCGCGGATGAGCGGGCGCAATTTGGAAAAGCGGGTTTCCCAATAGCGCAATATGTGCTGCGGCACGGCCAATTCAGACGAGAGTTCGCCGATGGTCAAAAATGCACCTGGTGCCTTATCGGCCATCGGCGTCTCCCAATTTTAGCTGTCCTGCGTGATGCGTGTGCGCATGGTTTGGCTCGGCCGAAAGGTCAGAACCCGGCGCGGAGCAATGGGGACTTCTACCCCGGTTTTCGGATTGCGGCCAATCCGCTCACCCTTGTCGCGCAGAAGAAAGCTTCCAAAGCCGGAAATCTTCACATTCTGCCCCTTGGCAAGGGCGCCGCACATATGTTCCAGAATCGATTCAACAAGTTTGGAGGACTCGGACTTGGACAGGCCCACCTGCTTGTGAAGAGACTCAGCAAGATCGGCCCGTGTTAGGGTTCCTTCTCCCGCCATTACGCTACTCCCTCTTCATGATTGACGAACGCCAATCTTCTTATCGAATTGGCAAACAAGGTCAATTCCACCCTGAGGGTCAAAAGCGGATGGCAGCAGCGCCCCAAGTAAAGCCGCCACCCATGGCTTCGAGCACCAGCAATTGCCCGCGTTTGATGCGGCCGTCACGCACGGCGGTGTCGAGCGCAAGCGGCACGGAGGCGGCTGAGGTGTTGGCATGCTGATCCACCGTGACGACCACCTGTTCGGCCGCAAGGCCAAGCTTACGGGCGGTGGCATCAAGGATCCGGGCGTTGGCCTGATGCGGGACGACCCAATCAATATCGGCCGCTGTATAGCCCGTGCTCTCTAGAACCTCAGTCAACACCGTCGCCAAATTGACGACGGCATGGCGGAAGACTTCGGATCCCTTCATGCGGATATGGCCGACCGTGCCGGTGGTCGAGGGGCCTCCATCAACATAAAGAAGTTCATTATGCCGACCATCGGCGTGGAGCTTGGTCGCGAGGATGCCCGAGTCGCTTTCTTGCCCTTCAAGAACAACGGCCCCTGCGCCATCGCCGAAGAGGACGCAAGTTGTCCGGTCTTCCCAATCGAGCAGGCGGCTCATTGTTTCCGCGCCAATGACAATTGCGCGCCGGGCAGCGCCGCTGCGGATCATCGAATCGGCAACGGACAGGGCGTAGAGAAAGCCAGAGCAAACGGCGGCAACGTCAAAGGCGACGCAATCATTAATTCCAAGCAAGGCCTGAATTTTGGTCGCGGACGCAGGGAACGTCTGGTCGGGCGTCGAGGTGGCACGGATCAGAAGGTCGCTCGACGCCGGATCACGCCCGGCTGCATCGAGCGCCTTGCGCGCCGCCTCTGCCCC
>JBJTAW010000226.1:0-6104 GCA_046091025.1 Chakrabartia sp.
CTTTCGTGCAGGTCATCACGCGAGAGAACCGCGTAACCTGGCGCAAGATTTTTTCCGGCTGGCTCTATAAGGAAAGCCCTTCGCTCACTCTTGTCGAGCACCCAATTTACGATGTCTGGGTGAGGGCCTGCAAAATGCGCCACGCCGATGTCGGTCCGTCAACGATCATCGCACGCGGCGGAGCATCAGGGTCGGGCAGTGCGTCGAGCGCCCCTAAATCCCCCGAGGCTGAGGTGGCCCCCGCCGCGCCGCCTGCCGAAAGCTCCGCAGCCAGCACGGCGGAATAGGCCTTTTTATCAATTTCAATCGCGCCAAGAGAACGCAGATGGGCCGTTTGGAACTGGCAATCCAGCAGGTTAAACCCGCCCGTGCGCAATCGTGCAACCAGATGTGCAAGCGCGACTTTTGAGGCATCGGTGCGCCTGCTGAACATGCTTTCGCCGAAAAAGGCTCGGCCCAGCGACACGCCATAAAGCCCGCCGACCAATTGTCCATCCGCCCATGTTTCAATCGAATGGGCATGGCCGATAGCGTGCAGGCCGAGCATCGCGCCTTCAATCTGGCGATTAATCCATGTGTCGGGTCGGTCCGGCGCGGATGCAGCGCAAAGCCTTAGCACCTGCGCAAAAGCGGCATTAAAACTTGTTTCATATCTGCCGGATTTCAGGGTCTTGCGCAGCGATCGGGAGAGATGAAATTGGTCCAGCGGCAAGATAGCGCGCTTCTTTGGCTCGACCCAATAAATGTCTGGCGCATCGCGATCATCCGCCATGGGGAAAATGCCCATAGCATAGGCATTGAGCAGCAGATTAAGATCGATCCGATCCGTCATTTTTGGAGGCGCGCCGGCCAGTTCAGGATGCAAGCCCCTTCATCCATGCTGTGACGTCGGCAACGCTCCGGTCTGGCACTTCCTCCATCGGGATATGACCGACCTTGGGATAGATGATCAGCTTTGACCCCGGCAAATTCTTATGGAACCATTGGCCAGAGCTGACGGGGATCAGATTATCCTCTGCCCCCCATAGGATAAGCACGGGTGCCTTAATCTTTGCCAATTGTGCAGGCGTTACTGGGCGGGACTTTTGGGCAGCGGCAAAGCGCAGCATCGTGGCCTCGCGATTGCCGGGATAACGGTTGAGCTCCCAATATCGATCCACCATCTGGGGCGTGATGATGGCGGTATTGCTGATCGATGTTTTCAGGCTCGATTCAAACATCGCACGCGGCATGATCACACGGGCAAATTCCTTGATGATGGGCATGCGCGCAATGCGAAACCCAATGGGCGCCTTGCGAGAGGACGCATTTGGCGCGCCAGCTGCATCGACCAAAACAAGCCCTGCAACCTTATCGGGATGAGCCAATGCATAGGTCCAAGCAACACCGCCGCCCATGGAGTTTCCGGCAATAATGGCGCGTGAGATCCCCAGTTTTTGGATCACCTGATCCACGACGAGGGCATAGCTTGGGTAATCATAAACGCCGCTGGGATTGGGGCCTGTCAGCCCGTGACCGGGCAGATCGAGCGACACCACGCGGTATTGATCTTGCAGGCGGGCGACCCAAGGCTCCCATGTCTGGAGCGAGGCATTGGATCCGTGAATGAGGAGGATCGCTTGGCCATCGCGTGGTCCTTGATCGCGGACATGAACGGTCAAGCCGGGCGACAGCGTCAAAAATTGGGAGGGCGCGCTGCCATATTTGGTGCGCATGGCGACGGGGTCGGTATCAGGCGTATAGCCAATGGCGAACCCAATGGCGAGCAAGCCGACGACGGAGATAAAGAGCCATTTTAGAACGCGCATACGTCGGTCCTCCCGGTTGAATGATTCTTAGAGAATCTCACGCACAACGTCTTGGGGCCGACACAGGCGCACGCCCTTATCCGTGCGCACCAAGGGGCGTTCGATTAAAATCGGCTCTTGCGCCATGGCGTCGAGAATGCGGCTATCGTCTGCATCCAGCAGGCCCAGCTCTTCAGCGGGCGATCCGCGTGTTCGCAGGCCTTGGCGCGGCGTGATGCCCGCATCGGCGTAGAGGGCGGCGAGCGTTGCCCGGCTTGGCGGTGTTTTCAGATACTCAACAACGTTCACATCTACGCCGGGCGTGTCGCGCAGAATGTCGAGCGCCTTGCGGGATGTGCCGCAATTTGGATTGTGCCAGATTGTCGCTTTCATGTGCGTCTCCTTGCGCTCCTCTTAGCGCAAATCGGGCAAGAGCAAAATTGATGAACTTATCCTTGCAATTGCGAGTGATTATCAATAACACCCAATTAGATGACGAATGCGACTTAGTCGCAATAACAATGATTCTAAGGACGATTCTGGCATGCGGCTTTTTCTGACCACAGCGCTAGCGACCCTCTTGAGCACAGGCCCTGTGTCTGCCTCAGAGATGGTCTTTGAAGCGGAGCAGGCGATTATCGTCACAGGTCAGCTTGATGGCTATCGCGCCGTTGCAACGACCAGCGGAACCAAGACGTCAACGCCCATATTGGATGTCCCTCAGGCCATTTCGGTCGTGACCGAAAAGCAGATGCGTGATGAGGCCATTTTAACGATCACTGATCTTGTACGGCACATCCCTGGTGCATCGGCCGGCCAGGGTGAAGGCCATCGGGACCAGATCACCTTGCGCGGCAATAATTCGACCGCCGATTTCTTTGTCGATGGCCTGCGTGATGATGCCCAATATTTCCGCAGCTTTTACAACATTGAACGGGTGGAGGTGCATAAAGGCCCCAACGCCATGATCTTTGGCCGTGGCGGCGGCGGCGGGATCATCAACCGCAGCACCAAAGGCGCAATTGCCGGGGAAACGCGCGGCAACGCCATGGCGTCGCTGAACAGCTTTGGAAGCTGGTATGGCAGCCTAGATGCCAATGCGGCGCTCGGGGACTGGTCGGGCCTGCGGCTCAATGCCTTTTATGAAAAGCTGGGCAATCATCGCGATGCTTTTGGGGGTGAACGCTATGCCATCAATCCTGTTCTGGGCACGGAAATGGGGCAAGCCCGTTTTCAGCTTGGCTATGAATATGTCCGCGACGCGCGCGGCGTGGATCGCGGTATTCCATCGGTCAACGGTCAGCCGCTGACAGGGTATCGCGATCTGTTCTTCGGGCTTCCTGGCGTCAATGAGTCTGACGTTGAAGCGCATATGATGCGCTTTCGCGCAGAAGCTGATTTGACGGCCAATTTAAAGGTCAATGCCAGCGCGCTTTATGGTCATTATGAGAAAATCTACACCAATGCTTACGCCGCGACGCCGATCAGCAATGGGCAGCTTGGCATCGAGGCCTATCGCGACCCGACCTTGCGCGAAAACGTCATTGCGCAAGGCAATTTGGAGTGGCGCTTTGCCACAGGATCGGTTGAGCATCTGATGCTAGCCGGGGCTGAGTTCACGAACCAAGATACCCGCAATGAACGGATCACCGGGGCCTTTGCCACTACTCCTGCAACAGCTGCGAACCGCCGGGCGACCCTTGCCTTCACCTTGCCCTTGGCCATCCCGACCCCGAGCTTCATCGCTGGCGCGGCAGGGGTCGCGAATCGCAAGGTCACAAGCGCGGTTCAACAGACGTCCGTCTATCTTCAGGATCAATTGAGCTTTGGCCCAATGGTCGATTTGGTGGTTGGCCTGCGCTATGATCGCTTTGATCTGACGTTGAACAATGTGTTCGCCGCAAGTTATTTGGCGCGCGTCGATGATCTGTGGTCGCCGCGTGCTGGATTGGTTGTCAAGCCAGCTGAGAACGCGTCCCTCTATGTCAGCTACACAAAGTCCTTTTTGCCCCAATCGGGGGATCAGTTCACGTCGCTGGATGCCACCACCGCAGCGCTCGACCCCGAAGCATTCGACAATTATGAAATCGGCGCAAAATGGGACCTTCGCCCCACGCTCAGCTTCACGGTGGCCCTGTATCAATTAGATCGAACCAATACCCGTGCGGCCGGCGCGACACCGGGGGTTATTGTCCTCACAGGCGCGCAACGATCCAAGGGCGCAGAGGTCAGTTTAATCGGGCATGTCACGGATTCTTGGCAGGCGTCCTTTGGCTATGGCTATACTAAGGCTCAAATCACCTCCACCACCAGCGCTGCGCCAAAAGGTCGGGCTGTCGCTCAAGTTCCGCGCCATCAGCTGAGCCTTTGGAACCGATATGATCTGACCAAGCGTTTTGGCCTTGGCCTGGGCCTTTACCATCAATCCAGATCTTTCACGACCATCAGCAATGCGGTGTCGCTGCCGGCCTATACGCGCTTGGATGCCGCCGCATTCTTCGAACTGCGTCCCGGTTTGGAGGCTCAGATCAATGTCGAAAATCTGGCGAACACCCGCTATTTTCCAACCGCGCATAATGACAATAACATCTCAACAGGCGCGCCGATCAACGCCCGTTTCACGGTGATTGCTAAGTTCTAATCACCCCGGAAAAGGCGCATTTCGCCGAGACGGCCTCGACTTTATCCACAAGCATTGCCTATATATGGGGCATGGAAAGAATCTTGGCCGCAAAGCTCGGCCGTAGAGACGTATTGGTAGGTTCGGTCGCAACAGCCGCCTTAAGCCTTTTTCCCGGCAATGCCTTTGCCGCGCCTACAGACACGCGCTTAAGGGACGTTGCGCGGCATCAACTGGATCGGATGGGTAATCGGATCTGGGTGCGCGATGTTGTGGGCCTGGCCGATTTTTCTTTGCCGTCGTCGGAGCACCGCTTCTTCATTATCGACATGGCGTCTGGCGATGTCCGGCGCTTTTATGTAACGCATGGACGCGGGTCTGATCCGGAACATGATGGCTGGCTGAAAGCATTTTCAAATCAGCCGGGGTCAAATGCAACGTCGCGCGGGGCCTATCTCACCCGCAATTACTACGAAGGCAAACACGGTCTTTCCATGCGCCTCACCGGGCTTGAGCGCGATAATGACAATGCCGAAACGCGCGCCATCGTGGTGCATGGTGCTGATTATGCAAATCCGGATATGATCCGCACGATGGGCAAGCTTGGCCGCAGCGAAGGTTGCTTTGCCTTCCCGCAGGATCGCTTGGTAGAAGTTATTGCCCGCATGGGTCCGGGCCGCATGATCTATGCTGATCGGCTGGAAGGCCCAGCGCACGGCTAAGGCTGTGCTGCGTTTTTAATCAAACAGGCTGGAGACGGAGCTTTCGTCGGCAATCCGCTTGATCGCTTCCCCAATGAGGGGCGCAATGTTCAGTCGACGGATTTTCGTGGCCCCTGCAGTGGAGGTCTGTGCGCCGATGGAATCGGTCACGACCAATTCCAAAAGTGCAGATCCTTCCACGCGCTCAGTCGCTGCACCCGACAGCACGCCATGGGTGCAATAAGCGACAACATCTTCGGCTCCTGCCGCCTTGAGCGCGGCCGCCGCATTGCATAGCGTGCCTGCTGAATCGACAATATCGTCAATCAGGATGCAGAATCGGCCCAGAACATAACCGATGATATACATCACCTCGGATTCTCCGGCCCGTTCCCGCCGTGTGTCGACAATTCCAAGCGGCGCATTGTCGAGCCGCTTGGCCAGAGCGCGCGCGCGCACAACGCCGCCCACATCGGGGGAAACGACCATGATATTGCGATCCCCAAAGCGCGCCAGAATATCGGCGGACATGACGGGCGCGCCAAAGAGATTGTCGGTCGGAATATCGAAAAAGCCCTGAATCTGGCCCGCATGCAGATCAACGGAAAGAACGCGATTGGCCCCGGCGGTCGTGATGATATTGGCGACCAGCTTGGCCGAAATCGGCGTGCGTGGCCCCGGCTTTCGATCTTGCCGGGCATAGCCGAAATAGGGGAGAACAGCCGTAATCCGCTTTGCCGACGCCCGGCGCAGCGCATCACAAATGATCAACAATTCCATCAAATTGTCATTGGTCGGATAGCTTGTCGATTGAATGACAAACACATCCTCACCCCGGACGATTTCATGAATTTCGACGAAAACTTCTTCATCGGCAAAGCGACGCACACTCCCCTTGGTCAGGGGCAGGTCGCAATAATCGGCAATTGCCTGTGCCAAAGGAATGTTCGAATTGCCGGTAATAAGCTTCATGAATCGGGCCCCGCTCCCCAAGAG
>JBJTAW010000227.1:0-5126 GCA_046091025.1 Chakrabartia sp.
GGAATAGAGAAATAAATTGGGAAGCACCGACCATTCATAGGCGTCTGCGTCCGCGATTTCGCCTGACTGACCGATGATGTCCATGGCCAATTCTCCCAATCCACGCCGCCAGCTTGCCCATTGAATCTTATAGGTGAGCGCCGCACCGTCGATCTTGCTGTGATCTGTGCTCGACAGCATGCGCATCGCGCCATAGCGCATCAATTGCAGGCCGATTTCTGCCTTGGCAATACGCTGACGGATGAGCGGATCTTTGGCAGCACCTGTTGCCTTGGCGGCTGCGATGACCTCGTCCAGCTCGTTTCGAAAGCCCATTTGCTGGCCCAGCGTAGAAACGCCGCGTTCAAAGGCGAGCAAGCCCATCGCAATCTTCCAGCCATCGCCCACCGCACCAATCAAGCTGTCGGCTGGGCATTTGGCATCGGTGAAGAAGGTTTCGTTGAATTCCGCATCGCCATTAATCTGCTTGATTGGACGAATCTCAATGCCCGGCTGATCAATTTCCATCATCAAGAAAGTGAGGCCCTTTGGCCCTTTCGACCCTTCCTCGCTGCGCGAGACGACAAAAATCCAGTCCGAAATATGGGCAAGACTGGTCCAGATCTTCTGACCATTGACTACCCATTCATCGCCCTCCAGCCGCGCCTTCGTGCGGACGCTGGCCAGATCAGAGCCCGCACCGGGTTCAGAAAAGCCTTGGCAGAAGATTGTTTGTCCTGCCGCGATCCCGGGCAAGAATCGGTTCTTTTGCGCATCTGTACCAAATGCCAACAAGGTCGGGCCGGCCAGTTCAACGCCGATGTGATTGACCCGGCCGGGGACACCTGCACGGGCATATTCTTCAGCAAAAATCACCTGCTGGGCAAGGGTTGCAGCCCGACCGCCCCATTCTTCCGGCCAGCCGATGCAGCTCCATTTATGGGCCGCGAGCTGCTGTTCCCACTCCTTGCGCCGCTCCGCCTTTTCCGTCAGCGTCGTGATGCCTTTAATGTCTTTGAATTCGCCTGCCATTTGGCCATTGAGCCAATCGGCACATTCGCAGCGGAACTCTTCTTCGGCCGCTGAAAAACCGAGCTTCATGCCGCTTCTCCCAAAATCATGCTGGCCACTTGTTCACGATGCCAATTGCCGTTGCCGAACATCGACTGAATGGCGCGCGCGCGTTTGAAAAACAGGTGCGCGTCATGTTCCCAAGTAAAGCCGATCCCGCCATGAAGTTGGATCATGTCGCCCGCACATTTTGCATAGGTATCAGCCGCGAAGGCCTTTGCTGCATGCAATGCCAGTTGCAAATCCGACGCCCCTTCATCTGCAGCACAGGCCGCCCAGTAAACCGCCGATCGCGCCTGTTCAATCTCAATCATCATATCGGCAAGGCGATGTTTATACGCCTGAAAAGAGCCAATTGGGCGGCCGAACTGAACACGTTCTTTGGCATAACCAACAGTTCGGTCGAGCGCCTCTTGCGCGCCGCCCAAGGCTTCGGCGGCAATACAAATCCATCCCCCTTCCCGGGCCGCGCGCATCGCCACAGCGCCGTCGGACAGCTGATCCGCTTGAGCGCTCTTCAGCGTGACCGTTGCAAGCGGTCGTGTTTGGTCCATCGTCACATGCGTGGTCACCTCAACACCCGGGGCTGAACGCTCGACAATCCAGGCCCCCGCGTCATTGCCTAACACAAACACGTCTGCCGAAGCGCCATGCGGCACAAATTGGAACGTACCCGTAAAGCAGTTCCCCTGAGCCGACAGGTCTGCGGAGCCTGCACAGGCTGCGATGGCGCTGCCGGACACAAGCTTCGGCAGCCATGCCGCCTTCTGGGCTTCGGTTCCCCCGGCAAGGATAGCCTGAGACGCCATTGCGAGGCCAACCATTGGGAGTGCGGCCACCTGCGCGCCGGCCGCTTCCGCCAGTAAGGCGAATTCAACCTGTCCCAATCCTGCCCCGCCATAGACGTCAGGAACCGTCACACCGGCAAGGCCGAGGTCCTGACAAAATCCGGTCCAGAGATCACGATCAATCCCGTCTGCGGCCATCGCCCGGCGGGTGCGGGCGCTGGTCGCATTCTCAACGAAATAGCCCTTGGCCGTTTCGCGGATCATCTGCTGTTCTTCGTTAAAGACGAACTCCATTATGCGGTCCCCCACACTTTGCGCGGCGGCACACGGCCCGCCAGCAATTTATCGACGGCAGTGCCAACGTCGGCCGGGTCCCATTGCTTTCCGGCGTCGACATGCGGGCCTTCGCGCCAGCCATCTTCCAGCATGATTTTGCCGCCTTCGAGTTCAAAGACACAGCCCGACACATGCGCGCTCTCCGGGCTGCCAAGCCAGACCACCGTCGGCGCGATATTGGCCGGGTCCATAACGTCAAACGCCTGACCTTCGGTCGCCCTTTTGTCGGCAAAGGCCTGTTCCGTCATCCGCGTGCGGGCCGACGGGGCCAACGCATTGGCAGTGATGCCATAGCGACCCAGTTCGGCGGCTTGAACCAATGTCAGCGATGCGATGCCGCCCTTAGCGGTCGAATAGGCCGCTTGTGCAATGGAGCCCTGAAGCCCTGCGCCCGACGAGGTATTGATGATGCGGGCATCGATTTTGTGGCCTTCCTTACCGCGTGCCCGCCAGTAATCGACGGCATGGCGCGACACACAGAAATGGCCGCGCAGATGCACGTGCATTGTCGCATCCCATTCCTCAAGGGTCGCGGACACAAACATGCGGTCGCGCACGATGCCCGCATTATTCACCACTACGTGCAGATCGCCAAATGCGGCCACGGCGGCGTCAACGATGCGCTTTGCTGCATCCCAATCGGTAATATCTTCATAGTTGGCTATGGCATGTCCACCGGCGGCTATAATCTCCGCAACCACGCCATCCGCAGCGCTCGTATCACGCCCTTCACCGCCCAACGATGTCCCGATATCGTTGACAACGACATTGGCCCCTTGCGCCGCAAAAGCGAGCGCGTAGGCGCGCCCCAGCCCACGGGCCGCCCCGGTGATAATGACCGTCCTATTGTCGCAAATACCCATTATAACCTCTCTATAATCGTAACGTTGGCCTGACCACCACCTTCGCACATGGTCTGGAGACCATAACGACCACCGGTGCGTTCCAGCGCATTGAGCAAGGTGGTCATCAGGCGCGCACCTGTGGCCCCAAGCGGGTGGCCAAGCGCGATGCCGCCGCCATGAATATTGACCTTTTCATGCGGGATGCCGAGCTCCTTCATCCAAGCCATTGGCACGGATGCAAAAGCTTCATTGCATTCAAAAAGATCGATGTCGTTCACCGTCATCCCCGCCTTTTTCAGCGCATATTCCGTCGCAGGAATGGGCGCGGTGAGCATCCAGACGGGATCGTCGGCACGCACAGAAATGTGATGCACTCTGGCGCGCGGCTTTAGATTATGCTCCTTCACCGCCCGCTCCGACGCGACGAGAAGAGCCGCCGCTCCGTCGCAATTCTGGCTGGAAATGCCGGCGGTGATGATGCCGCCTTCCTGCACTGTGCGCAGCCCTGCGAGGCCTTCCATATTGGTCTGTGGGCGGATTGTTTCATCCTTTTCCAGCTCTGTCATGGGAGCGACTTCGGCATCAAACCAACCATTGTCCCAGGCGGCCTGTGCGCGCTGGTGCGAGGCGACAGCAAATGCCTCCATCTCTTCGCGCGACAAGCCCCATTTGGTGGCAATCATTTCTGCTGAGTTGATCTGGTTGAGCAGCCCATCTCCATAGCGCGCGACCCAGCCCGGCGATGTATTGAACGGATTGGAAAAGCCATATGGCTCCCCCGCATACATGGCGGCCGAAATCGGAATGGCATTCATCGCCTGGCTACCGCCGGCAACGACGAGGTCCTGCGTGCCAGACATCACGCCTTGGGCTGCGAAATGAAGCGCCTGCTGCGAAGACCCGCATTGCCGGTCAATCGTTGTCCCCGGCACATGCTGTGGCAATCCCGCGACCAGCCAGACGGTGCGGCCGATATCCCCCGCCTGCGGACCAATGGTATCGCAACAACCCCAGACCACATCGTCAACGGCATTGGCATCAACGCCCGTCCGCGCAACCAACGCCTTGATGGGATGCGCCCCAAGGTCTGCAGGGTGGAGGCCTGCAAGGCTGCCCTTCTTGCGGCCTATCGGGGTGCGAACAGCGTCAAGAATATCGGCTTCAGCCATGTCAGTCCTTAAGCAAATGTGTGTTCAGGGCCGATGGGAAGTGTGCCACCGAGCACAGCGTCATCGATGCGTTTCAAATGGAAGGCGCGCGCGCCCCAAGCTCCGGCAAGCGCCCAGCTGCGCTTCATCCAGAAATGGAGATCAACCTCATAAGTATAGCCCATAGCGCCATGAACTTGAATTGCTGTTTCAGCTGTCAGGATGGCAGCATCCGTCGCCGCGACCTTGGCGTGACTGACATGCACGCCAGCCGTTGCCCGCTTATCCTGCAACGCCTGCGCGGCTTGCCAGACGACAGGCTTTGCGAACTCGATGGCGACAGCGCATGTCGCCAACTGATGCTTGATTGCCTGAAACGCGCCAATCGGCTGGCCAAACTGCGTCCGAATTTTGGCATATTCAACCGCTAGATGAAGAATCGCATCGGCAAGACCGACAAGCTGGGCGGCTGACATGAGCGCCGCGAGGTTGAGGAGATGTGGATCTGTATTGTCGCTGACCGACCCGGAAAGATTGCGCAGCGGATCAACGCTGGTCAGCGCCGCACCCGCGCCATCCGCAACCCACGGATTCATTGCATGGGCCAAGGGCAGCGTAACCCGTCCCGCCGCTATATCGGCAAGCTGGTCTATCTGACCCTGTGCGATCAGCCACGGGACACCCACAAAGGCCGTGTCGACCAGCGGCTCAGCCACACAAGCCCGGCCACATTCGGCCGCGACCACGGCCGCATCAACCAGCCCCATGCCGAGCCCGCCCTGTGCTTCGGGGACGAGTAAACCCGTCAGCCCCATATCAACCAAACCCAGCCAAATGGCTGGGTCCCGGTTTCCATCCGCATCCAACCGAGGCAGCAGTTCTGGCCCATGCGTGCCAGTCAGATAGTGGCGAACCGGTTGTGCCAAGGGCTATTGTAGTGCGGTCTAAAGCAGATGCAG
>JBJTAW010000228.1:0-2799 GCA_046091025.1 Chakrabartia sp.
GCTCAAGCCCGAATTGGTTGAGATACCATTTCTGGAACTTAATGACGCTGCCTTCCTGATCAGAATAGCGACCGGGACGATAGCGGCTGGACATGATGCCCGCCTGATTATTTTCCGTAATCACTTTGTCTTGCGTCGTAGTCGCGTGATAGCCCCAAATCATCTTGTCGATATCGACCTGATCTTCGGTGGCGCGTCCATCGACGAGCCAAATCATCTCCACATCACAGGCCAAGGCAGACCGTGGCGTGAACTGGAACAGGATGACGAAATGATCGTCGGCGACAAGCTGGCTGAACGGGCTGAAGCTTAGGTGCATGCGCCCGCCATCGGCCTGTGTGCGTTTGCCCATCAGCGGCGCGGGAGCGGTGCCATCCTCCGTTTCGGAGGCCCATCCGTCCTTATTCATCCGCTGCATCAACAGGCGCAAATGGCTGCTCTCTGGCGCGTCATCCATATTGCCAATGGGGCGGCCAAGGGCAGCAGCCCCATCTTCCCATGCCTTCAATTTGGGGGTGAAGCTGGCAATAGCATCGGCCGGGCCAGAGCTTGGCCCCGCGCCGACAGCCACGATCGATTCCGATGCGTGCATCGAGCAGAATTCCGGATGCGACGGGACGCAGTGATAGCATTCAAAGAAATTCTCGACGACAAGCTTCCAATTAGCGGTCGTCGGATAGCTGCCGGCATGTGCGATACGGGCATCGGCCATGCCATGATAATCGAGGATCGGCCCCATATTGCCAAAGGTCGCTTCGAAATCGACCGGCTCATCTTCGCTCATATTGATGAAGATCAGGCCGTGAAACACCCGGATATGGCAAGGGATGAGGCTGTTTTCTGCCTTATCAAAATCCTCCGGCATCAACCGGGCTGAAATCAACCGACCGTCCAGACCAAAGGTCCATGCATGATAGGGGCAGACAAGCCGGGGCGCGTTGCCGCTTTCAGCCTGACAAATAGTCGATCCACGATGGCGGCAGACGTTGAAGAAGGCCCGGACGCTGTCTGCATTCTCCCGAATGACGATGATCTGTTCTGCGCCGATTTTGAACAGGAAATAGTCGCCCTTATTGGGAATGCGCGACACATGGCCTGCGACAATCCATTTGCGGCTAATCACCCGATCCATATCAGCCTGAAACACCGCGTCGCTGGCGTAGAATTCCTGATCAAAGCTATAGCCGACGCGCGTATTGGCGGCCAAGCGGCCCATGAGGTCTGCAGAAGTCTCAGTCATTAGATTTTGATCCGCGCATTTGAAGGGTCATAAAGGGGCTTGAGCGACGCGGTCACAGGGTAACGCACACCCGCAATTTCGATTTCATAATCATCCGCGCCAATTGGGCCGACTACGCCGCCATCTGCGGCATCAACATAGCCAAGGCCACAAGATGCGCCGAGCGTATGGGCGTACATGCCAGAGCGGATATATCCCGCAATCCGGTCGCCCTGCCAGATCGGCTCATTATGATAGAGCATGGGTTCGGGCGATTTCAGCAGGAATTGAACGAGCTTTTGCTTCAGCCCCTCTTCCTTCTGCTTCACCAATGCCTCTCGGCCGATAAAGCCGCCGGTTTTGTCCATCTTCACAGCAAAACCAAGGCCAGCTTCTAAGGGCGTATCTTCATCGGTGATGTCATGGCCCCAATGGCGATAGGCCTTTTCCATGCGCAGCGCATTGAGCGCATGATAGCCGCAATGCTTGAGGCCAAAGGCCGCGCCTGCGGCGACAATCTCATCATAGACACCCGTCATGAATTCAGTCGGGATATAGAGTTCCCAGCCCAATTCGCCGACATAGGTGATGCGTGAGGCACGCACGATGGCATAGCCAAGCTCAATTTCTTGGCTCGTTGCAAAGGGAAAGGCCTCATGCGACAAATCATTGGGGCAAATCGATTGGAGCTAGGCACTCGAATTCGGCCCCATGATTGAGATGACGCCCATAGCCGAGGACACATTGGTCAAAATGGCATGGGCATCCTCTGGAATATGCCGCGACAGCCAGTTAAAATCCTTCGTTTCTGTCTCTGCCCCAGTGACAATCAGATAGGCCGTCTGCGAAAGGCGTGTGACCGTCAGGTCCGCCTCAATCCCACCCTTTTCATTGAGCCACTGCGTATAAACGAGCTTGCCCGGTGCCACATCGACATCATTGGCGCAGACGCTGTTCAGGACGGCGCAGGCATCGCGCCCTTCCAGCCGAAATTTGGCAAAGGAGCTTTGGTCAAACAGGCCAACCGCCTCGCGCACCGCTTTGCACTCTTCGGCATTGGCCTCAAACCAGTTTTGGCGGCCATAGCTATATTCATATTTGGGCATGCTGCCCGGTGCGCCATACCAATTGGGGCGTTCCCAGCCAAAAGCCTCACCATGACAGGCACCTGCAGCGACCAGCCGATCATGAATGGCGGAACGGCGAACCCCGCGCGCGGTTTCATATTGCTTGAAGGGATAATGCGTCGCGTAGAGCAGCCCAAGGCTCTCGGTTACGCGCTCACGCAGATATTTGCGGTTAATCTGGAACGGCATGTTGCGGCGAATATCGACCGTCCACAAGTCCGCTGGCGGAATGCCGTCACGGATCCAGTCGGCCATCACTTTGCCAACGCCGCCTGCGGATTGCAGGCCGATCGAGTTGAGACCAGCGGCGACAAAGCAACCCTTCAGCTCAGCACTTTCGCCCAGATGATAGCGCACGTCAGGCGTGAAGCTTTCCGGCCCGCAGAAGAATTTCTGGATGCCCGCTTTTTCCAACGCAGGCACGCGCCGCATGGCATCCATCAACAACGGTTC
>JBJTAW010000229.1:0-14025 GCA_046091025.1 Chakrabartia sp.
CTTCGCTGGTCTCATCCCCGGCGTCGGCATTCTCGGCGGCATCACCAGCCTGATCCCCATCTCCCCGGCGACCCCGACGGCCCCGACGACGACGACGACGATTACGGCCACGACGGCTGTCATCATCGCCCCGCTCTTCGCGGTTATCCTCTTCTTCCTCTTCCTCATCCTCAAAGGCGTCAATTTCAATATCATCGACATCATCTTCAATAATGGGTTCAAAGGTCGGACGGAATGCGGGCGGCGGGCCGCCCACATCCACAGACATACGCGCGCCTTCCAACTGGCCATCCGACTGGACGTCAATCATCACGCCATAGCGTGCTTCAATCTCACCCAGTTCAGACCGTTTCCGGTTGAGCACATAAAGCGCCGCTTCTTGGCTGGCCCGCAATGTGAGCTGGCTACCCCGGCCGCGAGCGGCCTCTTCTTCCAGCATCCGCAATGCAGACAGACCAGCGGAGGAGGCCGTGCGGACAAGGCCCGTGCCTTCGCAGTGCGGGCATTCGCGCGTCGAGGCTTCCAACACACCCGTGCGCAGGCGCTGGCGGCTCATTTCCAGCAAGCCGAACTGGCTGATCCGGCCCACCTGAATGCGCGCCCGATCATTGGCGAGCGCGGCCTTCATTGCCTTTTCAACCTTACGGACATTGCCGTTCGATTCCATGTCGATGAAATCGATCACGACAAGGCCCGCCATATCCCGCAGGCGCAACTGCCGGGCAATTTCTTGCGCTGCTTCCAAATTGGTCGACAACGCCGTCTGTTCAATTCCATGTTCGCGCGTGGAGCGGCCCGAGTTAATGTCGATCGACACCAAGGCTTCGGTTGGGTTGATGACCAAATAGCCGCCTGATTTCAGCTGGACGACCGGGTGATACATGGCTTCCAATTGATCTTCTGCGCCATAACGCTGATACAGCGGCACAGGATCGGCGTAAGATTTCACCTTTTTCACATGGCTGGGCATCAGCAACTTCATAAAGTCGCGCGCCTTGCGATAGCCCGCCTCGCCTTCCACCAGAACCTCATCAATATCGCGATTATAAATATCGCGAATGGCCCGTTTGATCAGGTCGCTATCCTCATTAACCAAAGCCGGAGCCTGGCTTTTCAGCGTCGTCTCACGAATGTCATCCCAAAGCCGCGCCAGATAATCAAAGTCGCGCTTAATTTCGGTCTTTGTGCGTTGCAGCCCGGCGGTGCGGACGATGCAGCCCATGGAGGATGGCAGGTTGAGTTCAGACATGATCGTCTTCAACCGCTTACGATCTGCTACGTTGGAGATTTTCCGGCTAATCCCGCCACCATGGGTCGTGTTGGGCATCAATACGCAATAGCGCCCGGCGAGCGACAAATAGGTGGTGAGCGCTGCACCCTTATTGCCGCGCTCTTCCTTCACCACCTGAACCAGCAAGACCTGGCGGCGATGAATGACATCCTGAATTTTATAGCGACGGCGCAGCGCCATACGCTTGCGGCGCAAATCTTCAGCCGCGCCATCGTCTTGGCCATTGCCACCAGCGGATTCCGGGGCGGGTGGCGCATCGCCATCCACATCATCTTCCAGCTCAGCATCGGGGCGATCATCGTCGCTGCCATCATCGTCATGATGGCCGTCTATCGGATCTTCATCTCCATTATCTGCGCGCAGGGCAGCTTCTGCGGCCGCATGCTCAGCTTCTTCGCGCAGCAGGGCTTCGCGATCTTCCTTGGGGATTTGGTAATAATCGGGGTGAATTTCCGAAAAGGCCAAAAAGCCATGTCGGTTCCCACCATAATCGACGAACGCCGCCTGAAGCGACGGTTCAACCCGCGTTACTTTGGCGAGGTAAATATTGCCTTTGAGTTGCCGGCGCTCTGCCGATTCGAAATCAAATTCCTCAATCCGGTTTCCCTTAACGACCGCAACCCGTGTTTCCTCCGGGTGGCGGGCGTCGATCAACATCCGCATTGTCATTCCTATATCTCCGTGCGCGATCAGCGCCGCCCCACAGGGCGACGGGCGCGTAAAAGGGACGGCCGAGCTTGCGCTCTATGCCGAAACTATTTTGTGAAAGTGCCTCTGCCACAGCTGCATGTCCGGCGATAAGTGCCGGAAAAAATGCTCCATTCCGCGCGTCGCCATCAAGGGCGAAAAGGCGCGATATGGGACTAACAAGCATCATGTGACGTCAACCTGGATCAGCCGTCCTGCAAATGCGAGGCGCGGCCCATGAATGGCCAGATAGGTTCCGGCCATATCGCCGTGCTAGCACCCCCGGGCGACAGCGGCAACAGCTTTACGTCTTCTGGCCAGTCCCATGTTAGAACGCAAAAGCGGTTCCCACCCCCTTTATTTCCGGCTAGATGCCCGCTTTATGCCCGAAACCCTTCTCGCCAGAGCTTCTGAATTTCTGGCGCGCCTCAGGCGCGATGCCGAAGTTGTGCGGGATTGGTTCCTTGAGCACTATGCCGAACCAAGGTTCCGGCTGATTGTGCGGATCATCGGGGCATTGCTGCTCGGCTATTTGCTATTCTGGGTTGTTTTTGCCCGCAATCTGCCGTCGGCCGACAGCCTGCTGACCTATAAACCGCCGCTGCCCAGCTATGTCCGCGATGTGAATGGCGAACCCGTGCACAGCTATGCGCGTGAACGCCGGGTTGAGCTGCGTTATGAGGAATATCCAACGCTTTTGGTGAATGCTTTTCTGTCCGCTGAAGATAAGACATTCTTCTCTCATGGCGGCATTGATTTCCCGGGTCTCGCGGGGGCCCTTTTTGATTATGCCAGCAAAATCGGATCGGGGGAGCGCGCGCGGGGCGGATCGACCATCACCCAGCAGGTGGCGAAGAATTTGCTGCTCGGGAATGAGTATTCGGTCACGCGCAAAGTCAAAGAAGCCATTTTGGCCCGCCGAATTGAATCGGTTGTGACCAACCCACATATTTTGGAACTCGATCTAACTCAAATTCCACTGGGTCGGAACAGCTTTGGCGTACAGGCCGCGTCACGCGCCTATTTCAACAAGGACGTGGCGGATTTGGCGCTGCATGAAATGGCCTTTCTCGCTATTCTACCAAAGGCGCCGGAAACCTATGGCCGCAAACGCAATGAAGGGCGCGCACTGGCGCGGCGCGATTATGTGCTGCGCGAAATGCTGGACAATGGCTTTATCACGCAAGGCCAATATCAGACCGCACGGGCCGCCCCGCTGGGCATTTTGCCGCGTGCTGCGACAGCCCCCAATCTCAATATGGGCGGCTATTTTCTTGAAGAAGTGCGGCGCGAGCTGATTGGAAAATTTGGGGAGACCGACGATGCCGGGCCCTATTCGGTTTATGATGGCGGCCTGTGGGTGCGCACCTCGATCAACCCAGATTATCAACGTTATGCCGAACAAGCCCTGCGTGATGGGCTGACCCGTTATGATGCGGGGAAAGGCTGGCGCGGGCCGATCACCAAGATTGAGGCAGGAGAAGGCTGGGCCCAACGTTTAGCAGCCCTTAATCTGGGCGCTGGCTATCCGGATTGGCGGATTGCGCTGGTGCTCAGCAAATCGGGCGGTGCAGCTCAAATTGGTTTTGCAGATGGATCAACGGCGACCTTGCCAGCCAGTGCGGCCGCCATGCCCCGCCGAGGGACGGCGACGGCCGCTTTTTCCGTGATGCGCACGGGCGATGTCATTGTCGTCAAGCGCGATGGCGCGTCTTATGCGCTGCGCAGCATCCCAGAAGTTTCGGGCGGCATGGTGGTGCAAGACCCGCGCACTGGCCGCGTCCTTGCGATGCAAGGCGGCTTTGACGTACGCCTGGCCTCTTATAACCGGGCAACGCAGGCCAAGCGCCAGCCGGGGTCCTCCTTCACACCCTTTGTCTATGCCGCCGCGCTTGATGGCGGGATGACGCCTGCCGATATCATTATCGATGGGCCGTTTTGCGTCTATCAATCGGCCAAGCTGGGCCGCAAATGCTTCCGCAATTTTGATGGCGGCGGCTCTGGCCCGCGCACCATGCGCTGGGGCTTAGAACAGTCCCGGAATTTGATGACCGTGCGCGCCGCATCGCAAACCGGGATGGAGCGGATCTCCAAAATGGCCGCGGCAGTTGGTGTCAGCCAGCCGGGACAACCCTATCCCGCGCGGCTTTCTATCGCGCTGGGGGCTGGCGACACCAATGTGGTGGATCTGGTGAATGCCTATTCCATCCTCGCCTCCAATGGACGGGAACGTAAACCGACCCTGATTGATTATGTCCTGGACCGCGATGGCAAGGTGCGCTTTCGGGCCGACACGCGCCGCTGCGATGGGTGCCTGGCACCCGATTGGAATGGCCGGGCGATGCCGCGCCCACCCGCCCGCACCAAACAGCTAATTGATCCGCAAACGGCCTATCAAGTGGTCCATATGCTGGAAGGCGTTGTCCAGCGCGGCACCGCTGTGCAGCTGCGCGATATGAACCGGCCTTTGTTCGGCAAGACCGGCACGACCAGCGGCCCGACCAATGTCTGGTTCGTCGGCGGATCGCCGGATCTGATTGCCGGGCTGTATATGGGTTTTGACCAGCCCCGGAACATGGGCGGCTATGTACAGGGCAGCACCTATGCCGTGCCGATTTTCAAAGCCTTTGCGACCAAGGCGATGGCGGGCATGCCGATTGTCCCCTTTCGCGCGCCGCCGGGTATGCGCATGATCCGGATTGAGCGCATGTCGGGCAAGCGGGTTTATGGGGCATGGCCGACCAATGACCCCAAATCCCCCGTTATTTGGGAAGCCTTTAAGCCCGAAAGCGAGCCGCGCCGGACAATCCGTCGAGATGAGCTTGAGGCGCACAAGAAAAAAGACGAGAAGGGCAATGTCGATGCGGGCCAAAAAGGCCAGCGCAGCGACAGCGACTTCTTGCAAAGAGAGGGCGGGATTTACTAACCCGCCTTTTCCTGACACCCCAACCTTAGAGTAAATTGGAGAAGTGTTATGCGCGCCGAAGCGCAGGCCCATGTCGACCAGATCAATCAGGCAGGTGCGCTGTTGCGCCGCTTTTTGGATTGGGATCGTGCGATCAAGCGGCTGGAAGACCTAAATGCCAAGGTTGAGGATCAGGCACTTTGGAATAACCCCAAAGCCGCCCAAGAGGTGATGCGCGAGCGCCGCCGCCTGGAAGAGGCGATCAACGCCACGCGCTCTCTTGAGCGCGAACGCGATGACACGGTTGAACTGATGGAGATGGCCGAAGCCGAAGGCGATACCGACTTGGCGGATGAAGCCGTCACCAGCCTGGGTGAATTGGCCGAACGGGCCGAAAAGGACAAGGTGGCCGCCCTTCTTGCCGGGGAGGCCGATGCCAATGACACCTATATCGAAGTCAATGCAGGCGCAGGTGGCACCGAAAGCCAGGATTGGGCAGAAATGCTGCTGCGCATGTACACGCGCTGGGCCGAACGCCACAAAATGAAAGTCGAATTGGTCGATTATCATGGTGGCGAACAAGCCGGCATCAAATCAGCCACGCTGATGGTCAAAGGCGAAAATGCCTATGGCTATGCCAAGACGGAAAGCGGTGTTCACCGCCTTGTCCGCATCAGCCCTTATGATTCCAACGCGCGTCGGCACACGAGCTTTTCGAGCGTCTGGGTCTATCCCGTGGTTGATGATGATATTGATATTGATGTGAACGAAAGCGACCTTCGGATCGATACCTATCGCTCATCGGGTGCCGGTGGGCAGCATGTGAACACAACCGATTCGGCCGTGCGCATCACCCATATTCCAACCGGCATTGTCGTGGCCTGCCAAAACCAACGGTCGCAGCATAAGAACCGGGCCGAAGCGATGAAGCAATTGAAAGCGCGGCTGTATGAAGCCGAGTTGCAACGTCGAGAGGCCGAAGCCAGCGCCGTTAACTCCACCAAGACCGAAATTGGCTGGGGCCACCAAATCCGTTCCTATGTTCTCCAACCCTATCAGCTGGTGAAGGATTTGCGCACGGGCATCACCTCCACCGCGCCGGGCGATGTCTTGGATGGCGATCTGGATCGGTTCATGGCCGCCGCCCTGTCGCAGCGCGTGACGGGTGAAAAGGTAGTGGTTGAGGATATTGATTGAGGCTCCCCAGCCTAGAGCAATCCTAAATCGCGCAAACTGACGCGGCTTTTGCCTGCAAAAATCAAATGATCGGCCTGGCGCACGCCAATGGGCCGCAGCATCGCGCACAGGCTTTGTGTGGCCCTTTTGTCGGCCTCACTCGGCATGGCCGATCCACTGGGATGATTATGCGCCAGCACGATAGAGGCCGGGTCCTTATCCAGCACATCGCGCAAAATATCGCGCAGCGGCAGGAGTAGCGCGCTGTGCGACCCCTGTTCGACCCGCATGTCGAGCATGTCGCCGCGCCGGTCGAGATAGGCAATCACGACATGCTCCGTCTCTTGATCACGCAGGCACAGCTCAATTTCCGATATCCAAGGCCAGTCTTCGCTGGATGGGGGTTGGCGGGGAGGTGCGGTCATGGCCAAAGGATGGGGCATCCGGCCTAGGGAAGCTATAACCTCCCACTCCATAATCGTGAGACTTTTGACGAAAATGGAGAAGCCAGACGATTTTCAATTGCGCCCGCGCCCAGCCGCGCCATAAGCAAGGCATAATGCACGCCTATCACTCTCTCATGCAGCATATTCTCGACCATGGGGTTGAGCAGCAAGACCGGACGGGCACGGGGACGCTCAGCGTATTCGGCCATCAGATGCGGTTTGATCTGGCGCAGGGCTTTCCCCTTGTTACGACCAAGAAGCTGCATCTGCGCTCGATCATCTATGAGCTTTTGTGGTTCCTCAATGGGGACACCAATGTCCGCTGGTTGCAAGACAATAAAGTGTCCATCTGGGATGAATGGGCCGATGAGAAGGGCGATCTTGGCCCGGTCTATGGCAAGCAATGGCGGCGCTGGGAAACGGCGGACGGCCAGACTGTCGATCAAATTGCCGAGCTGGTGCAGCAGCTGAAAACCAACCCGTCCTCGCGCCGACAAATCATCACAGCCTGGAACCCCGGCGAAATTGGGCAGATGGCGCTCGCGCCGTGCCACTGCCTGTTCCAGACTTGGGTCGGCAATGGCAAGCTGTCGCTCCAGCTCTATCAACGCAGCGCCGATGTGTTTCTGGGCGTGCCCTTCAACATCGCCTCCTATGCGTTGCTCACCCATATGCTGGCGCAACAAGCGGGGGTTGAGGTGGGTGAATTTAATTGGACGGGCGGCGATAGCCATCTTTACCTGAACCATCTGGAGCAGGCGAAAACCCCATTGGCGCGCGATCCCAAGCCGCTGCCCCGTCTTAAAATCCTCCGCACGCCCGACAGCATTGATGGCTATGCCTATGAGGATTTTGTGATTGAGGGCTATGAGGCGCATCCCCATATCGCCGCCCCGGTCGCCATATGAACCACCCCGAAATCATCCTCATTCTGGCCTGCGCGGATAATGGCGTGATTGGGCTGGATGGGAAACTGCCTTGGCATCTGCCCGCGGATCTCCGCCGCTTCAAACAGCTGACCATGGGTGCGCCGATGATCATGGGGCGTAAGACTTTTGACAGCCTGCCCGGCCTTTTGCCCGACCGCCGCCATATTGTGCTCACGCGCAATGCGGATTGGACCGAGGATGGCGCGGAAACCGCAACGACGATTGAAGGGGCGATGCGCCTTGCCAATGCGCCGCATGTCTCGGTGATTGGTGGCGCGGAAATTTACCGCCTCTTCCTGCCCCATGCAGACCGGATTGAGCTGACCGAAGTGCATTTGGACAGCGCGGGCGATACAGTATTGGAACCGTTCGATGACGTTTGGGTAGAGGTCGCGCGCGAGACGCACCAAGCCGACGGCGGCCGACCGGCCTAGGATTTCGTGACGGTCAAACGGAGGGGATGATGCGCCGCATAGTGACTGGCCTTGTGCTGCTCCTGTCGATTGCAGCCGCCGCCTTCTTCCTCTTCGTGCCCAAGCTGGCTGAGGAGTCGATGAACCGGATCGCGCCCACCAGCCAGCGGATCAGCCCCAAGGCACAAGCGCTGCACAAGACCCTGTTCATCGCAGATCTGCATGGCGACACCCTAATGTGGAAACGCAATCTGCTCGACCGCGCAGGTCGCGGGCATATTGACCTTCCCCGGTTGGAGGAAGGGCATGTCGGCCTGCAAATTTTCTCCTCCGTCACCAAGATGCCGCGCGGGCAGAATTATGACGCCAATTCCGCCAAGACCGACAATATCACGGCACTTGCCATCGGCCAGTTGCAGCCGCCCCGGACATGGACGTCGCTGTTGGAACGCTCGCTTTGGCATGCGGAAAAACTCAACCGCGCCGAACACGCCTCTGGAGGTCAGCTTCGGATCATTCGTACGGGTGCGGATCTGGATCGGCTGATGGCCGCCCGCGCGAAAACCGGGGCCGTGCCCGTCGGGGCGTTGCGCTCCATCGAAGGATTGCAAAATCTGGAAGGCAAGCGGGCCAATCTGGGTGTGCTTTATATGGCAGGCTTTCGCATGACGGGCTTTGCCCATTTCTTTGACAATGAAGTCTCAGGCTCCATGCATGGTGAGAAAAAGGGCGGACTGACGCCCTTGGGTCGGCAGATATTGGCCGATATGGAAGCCCGCGGGATGATCGTTGATATTGCGCATGCCAGCCATGCGGCGGTGGCGGATATTTTGAAACGCGCCAAGCGTCCCGTTGTCTCCAGCCATGGCGGCGTGCAGGCCACCTGCAAGGTCAAAAGCAATCTGACCGATGATGAAATTCGCGGCGTCGCCCGCACCGTCGGCGTGATTGGCAGTGGCGATTGGGATGCCGCCATTTGTTCGACCAACCCTCGCGCCATTGCCAAGGCGATTGCCCATGTCCGCAATTTGGTGGGTGTTGACCATGTGGGCCTTGGCTCTGACTTTGACGGGGCGACAACCACCCCCTTTGACACCGCCAATGTGGCCCATGTCACGCAGGCGCTGCTCGATGAAGGCTTTACCGACGATGAGATTCGCAAGGTCATGGGCGGCAATGTCGCCCGCGTCCTTAAGCTGGCCTTGCCGCCACGCTGACCGATCCATATAGGCCGCCCTATGTCCCGCATGATCCCCCGTCTCACTGGCCACCGTCTCACTGGTACTGCGCCCATCCCTGCCGAATTTCGCGGCGGCGTGGTGGCGCTTGGCAATTTTGATGGCGTTCATGCCGGGCATCAGGCCGTGATTGGCCGGGCGGTGGAGATGGCGCGCGCGGCAGGCGTGCCCGCTTTGGTCGCCACTTTTGATCCCCATCCGGTCACCTATTTTCGTCCAGACACGCCGCCTTTTCGCCTGACCACGCTGGATCAACGCCAACGCCATCTGGCCGAAGCGGGGGCCGATGCGATGATCGTCTTTTCCTTTGAAGAGACTCTGGCCAATGTCAGCGCAGAGGAATTTGTGACCGATTGGCTGGGCGGCCATTTGGGCGCAACGGGCGTTGTGACGGGCGAAGACTTTACCTTTGGTAAAGGGCGCAGCGGCAATATTGGCGTTTTAGAAACATTGGGCGCCGCGCAGGGCATCACATGTGCCGCCCTTGGCCCGGTGTGCGATGATGATGGCCCGATTTCCTCCAGCCGCATTCGCGATGCCTTAAAGGCTGGCGATTGCGACACCGCCACGCGCCTGCTCACCCGGCCCTTTGCGGTTGAGGGGCGTGTGCAGCATGGCGATAAAAATGGTCGAAAGCTCGGCTTTCCAACCGCCAATATCGATATGGCCCACTATCTGCGGCCCCGTTATGGCATTTATGCCGTGCGCGGGCGCACCGCCGATGGCCGCACGCTGTTGGGCGCAGCCAATCTCGGCATCCGCCCCAGCTTTGATCCGCCCAAAGAATTGTTAGAGCCGCATTTCTTTGATTTTTCCGGCGATCTTTATGATCAGGTGATTGAGATTGACTTCATCTCTTTCCTCCGGCCCGAAGCCAAGTTTGACAGCCTTGATGCGCTGATGGTGCAAATGGCGCGGGATTGCGACGAAGCGCGCGCCATTCTGGCCGCCTGACCCCGCGACAATATCGGCCGAAAGGCTTTATTTGCCCGCGCTCTTCCCGTAAGGCCCGGCGCTATGACTGACGCGCCAACTCCTGAAACCCGCGACTATCGCGACACCGTGTTCCTGCCCAAGACCGACTTTCCGATGAAGGCCGGCCTGCCGCAAAAGGAGCCGGGCATTCTCGCACGCTGGCAGGGCATGGACTTGTATCGCCGCCTGCGCGACGCGCGGCAGGGCCGGGAAAAGTTCATCCTGCATGATGGCCCGCCCTATGCGAATGGCGACATGCATATTGGCCATGCGCTCAACCATATCCTCAAAGACATGGTCGTGCGCACGCAAAGCCTGTTGGGCAAAGATGCCCCCTATGTCCCCGGTTGGGATTGCCACGGCCTGCCCATTGAGTGGAAGGTTGAGGAAGAATATCGCAAGAAAAAACGCAATAAGGACGAAGTTCCCGTTGAGGAATTCCGAGCCGAATGCCGCGCCTATGCCCGCCAATGGGTGGATCGCCAGCGTGAACAATTGAAGCGATTGGGCATTAATGGTGATTGGGACAATCCCTATCTCACCATGGATTTCGAAGCCGAAGCGACCATTGTCGGTGAATTGCTGAAATTCGCCGAAAGCGGCCAGCTCTATCGCGGGGCCAAGCCCGTGATGTGGTCGCCGGTGGAAAAGACCGCCTTGGCCGAAGCTGAAGTCGAATATGAGGATATCGTATCGACGCAGATCGACGTGGCGTTTGAGATTGTTGATGCGCCCAATGCGCACGATCTGGTCGGGGCCTATGCCGTCATCTGGACGACGACACCTTGGACGATACCGGTCAATCAGGCGCTCGCTTATGGGCCTGAGGTTGATTACGTCGTTTCCGAAGTGGCTGGCCGTCGCTACATTTACGCACTCGACCTTGAACCTGCATTTTTGTCTCGACTAGGTGTCAAGACTGTCGATCGTGGCCACGGACTTCTTAAGAGCGGGGCGCTTGTTGGCGCCATCGCCCGCCACCCGATGCATACCCTCGGCGGCTTCTTCGCCAAGCCCCGCCCGCTGCTCGCGGGTGCGTTCGTTACGACCGACAGCGGCACGGGCCTTGTCCATATGGCGCCCGACCATGGCGAGGATGATTTTGATCTGTGCAAGGCCAATGGCATTGACCCCGTTTTCGCGGTGGAAGGCGATGGCCGGTATCGCGCGGACTGGGCTTGGCTGGGCGGTGAAGGCAGCGTCATCAACCCCAAATTCAACGCGCCCGATGGCCCGATTTGCACCGCCCTTAGCGAAGCAGGTGCGCTGATCGCGGCCTCCGCCGATTATAAGCACAGCTACCCGCATAGCTGGCGCTCCAAGGCAAAGGTCATTTTCCGCTGCACGCCGCAATGGTTTGTACCGATGGGCGGGGAAGGCGGCCTGCGCGACACCGCGCTCGCCGCGATTGAGCAGACCCGCTGGGTTCCTGAAAAAGGGCAAAACCGGATCCGGTCGATGGTGGAAGGTCGTCCGGACTGGGTGCTCTCACGCCAGCGGGCCTGGGGCGTGCCGATCACGCTCTTTGTCAATCGCAAGACCGGGCAATATTTGAACGACCCCGCCGTCAATGCGCGCATCGTGGCGGGTGTCCGGGCGCAAGGCGTCGATGCTTGGTCGGACAGCCGCGCGCAGGAATATCTGGGGGCGGAGTATCGCGCCGAAGATTATGAGCGCGTGGCCGATATTCTCGATGTCTGGTTTGACAGCGGCTCCACCCATGCCTTTGTTCTGGAATCGGGCAAATGGCCGGATCTGACGCGCCCCAAAGACTATGTGGGGCCTTGGGCCGATCTCTATCTGGAAGGCAGTGATCAGCATCGCGGCTGGTTCCAATCCTCCCTTCTGGAAAGCTGCGGAACGCGCGGCCATGCGCCCTATAAGGCCGTTCTCACCCACGGCTTTACGATGGACCAAAAGGGCATGAAAATGTCCAAGTCGCTCGGCAACACCATTGATCCGTTAAAGGTCATGGAAAGCTATGGCGCAGATATCATCCGCCTTTGGGCCTTGTCGGTCGACTTTACCGAAGACCACCGCATTGGCGATGAAATCCTAAAAGGTGTGGCCGATCAATATCGCAAGCTGCGCAACAGCTTCCGCTATCTCTTGGGCGCGCTGGAAGGATTTGAGGAGGCGGAGCGCGTCAGCATCGACCAGATGCCAGAGTTGGAGCGGTATGTTCTGGCCCTGCTGGCCAAGCTGGATGCAACGCTGCGCCAATCCGTCGCCGACTATGATTTCAACACCTATGTCCGGGCGCTGACCGATTTCTGCAACGAAGACCTGTCGGCCTTCTTCTTCGATATTCGCAAGGATTGCCTCTATTGCGACGCGCCCGACAGCGTGAAGCGCCGGGCCTATCGCAAAGTGTTGGACATGTTGTTCCAAGCGCTCATCCGCTGGGCCGCACCCGTCATCGTCTTTACAACGGAAGAAGTGTGGCAGACGCGCTATCCAAACCCAGACGCATCGGTGCACCTGCTGGAATGGCCCACAGTCGACGCCGACTGGGCCGATGCTGACCTGATCGCACGCTGGGGCGACTTGCGGGCGCTGCGCACACATGTGACCGAAGCCATTGAGCCCTTGCGTCGCGACAAGGTAATCGGATCGAGCCTGGCCGCCCAGGTCGTGGTTCCAGCGTCTGCACCAGAGGCTGACTTAGCCGAGTTGTTCATCACAGGGACAGTCACACGCGGCCAAGGGGATGGGGTGCAAATCACCCCAACCACCGACCATAAATGCGGCCGCTGCTGGCGGCATCTGCCCGAAGTGGCGGAGGATGGCGCGCTGTGTGGGCGCTGTGAGGATGTCGTCAATGGCTGATCCGTTGCGCCGCCTTGGGTATAGCGTCGCGCTGCTGCTGTTCGTTGCGGATCAACTGCTCAAGGCGGTGATTATGGGCCCAATCGGGTTGCAGGCGCTGGGGCAGATCTATTTGCTGCCAATCCTGAATCTCACTTGGGTTGAGAATTATGGGATTGCGCTGGGCATGTTGCAGGCGGGGCATGCGGTGGAACGCTGGGGCCTGGTGATCGCAACCAGCGTGATTGCGGCCATTGTTGCCGCCTGGATCTGGCGGGAACGCAACAGGGCAGACATTTTTGGCCTTGGGCTTGTGCTCGGCGGCGCATTGGGCAACATCGTGGATCGCATACGCTTTGGCTATGTGGTTGATTTCATCGATTTCCACATTGGTGGGTTCAGACCCTTTTTGGTCTTCAATCTTGCCGATGCAGCGATTACCATTGGGGTATTGGTGCTTTTGGTGCGCCCCTTTTTTTCACGCGATGCCAAGGCAAAGACGGAGACGGATCATGCGTAAGATATTGGGTGTTGTGACGGTTGGTGCGCTGCTGTCGGGCTGTGCATCGGGCGGTCTGTTCAACCGCAACTCCCCCGACGAGTTTCAGGTGACACGGCTGGCCCCGCTGGTTGTGCCGCCCGATTTTGCGCTTGTCCCTCCGGCTGCTGGTAGCGCGCAGGCGCAAAGTGCCGATAGCTCTACTCAGGCTTTGCAGGCGATGTTCGGCGGCCCAGCCGCGCGCAGCGGTGCTGAAAATGCGGCGATCAATGCGGCTGGCGGCAGCCGGGCTCAACCGGGCATCCGGTCCAATGCTGGGGATCCAAAAACGGATGTGGTCGATAAGGGTGCGACCACGCGCGATATTATCGCCGCGCCCGAAGGCGATGGGCAGAATGCCCGGGCCACGACCCCGCAATGATAATCTGACCCATTAAAAAAGGCGGGCGCTGGTCACCAGCCCCGCCTTTTTCATGTCTGTCTGAAGTTCAAGAAAGCAGCGCGGCCCGAAAAGGACCGCGCCCTTTTTATCAGAAGGCAGCGCCAATCGTGCCGAAGATGCCGCCCTTGGCCACATCCTTGCCCGAGGAGCTGACAACAGCGCCCTTGGCAGAGCTGGTCTCAACATAGGACAGACCAAACCTCACCGCGCCAGACG
>JBJTAW010000230.1:0-5670 GCA_046091025.1 Chakrabartia sp.
CCCCGTAGACGGGGAGGATCACATAAGCCATCATCACCATTCCCCCCGATAATCGTGGTTCTCTAAGGCCATGTCCTTCAGCGACGATGGGCCGCCTTCGGGGCAGCTCGTCTGACGGTCGATCTGAGGGCCGACTTTCACGGGCTTGCCGGCGGCCAGCGCATCGAGCAGCGCAACCGTGCTGTCAAAGGTCAGGTCTTCGAAGTTATCGTCGTTAATCTGAACCATTGGCGCATTGGCGCAGGCCCCCAGACATTCGACTTCATTGAGGGTGAACAACCCATCCGGCGTCGTCCCACCCTTCACCAGCCCCTTGGACTTGCAGGCGGCCAGAACATCGTCCGACCCACGCAGCATGCACGGCGTTGTACCGCAGACTTGAACGTGGAATTTGCCCACCGGTCCCATGTTGTACATGGTGTAGAATGTCGCGACTTCGTAGGCGCGCATATAAGGCATGGCGAGCTGCGCTGCGACATATTCAATCACGGGAACGGGCAACCAGCCTTGTGTATTGGTTTCTGCCCCAACCTGCCGCTGGGCAAGATCAAGCAGGCCCATAACCGCCGAGGCCTGACGACCGGCGGGGTAGCGCGCAATGATCGCTTGTGCTTTTTCCATTGTTTCCGCCGTAAAGGCAAAATTGCCCCACCGAGCGCGGACTTCTGCCTCGTCGGGAATTTGAACTGCGTCAGCCATTAGCGGATGAACTCCACGCGAGAGCACTTCTCGCCTTCAAAACTATAAACAGCGATCACGTCAAACGGCGCGACCAGCGGGGTCCCATCACTCGCCGGGCCGCGCGTAACATGTTCGCGAAACAGCACATAATCGCCAATTTCCTGAACATCCCGGATATCGGCCGTATTCTGCGGCCATTTGGCAAAGGCAGCCGCAAGGCCGCTGCGCGTGCCTTCCTTGCCTTCGCGCACCACGTCGCCCCGATAATTGGCTTCGCAGGCATCGTGCGTCATGTACGAGACATAGGTGTCGACATCCTGCGCGTTATAGGCCGCGATCATCGCCTTGGCGGTATCGAGGTTGCTCACCGGTCGCACTCCCCAAACACAATGTCGAGCGCGCCTAAAATGGCCGTCGTGTCCGCGAGCATGTGGCCGCGCGACATGAAGTCCATCGCCTGAAGATGCGAAAAGGCCGTCGGCCGGATCTTGCAGCGATAGGGCTTGTTCGTCCCATCGGAGACCAGATAGACGCCAAATTCGCCTTTCGGGCTTTCGGTCGCCACATAGACGCTGCCTTCGGGAACCTTAAAGCCTTCGGTGTAGAGCTTAAAGTGATGGATCAGAGCTTCCATCGACTGTTTCATCTCACCGCGCTTGGGCGGCGCAACCTTACGGTCGTCGGTCAGCACGGGGCCTTCCGGCATATCGCGCAGGCATTGCTTCATAATCCGGATCGACTGACGCACTTCCTCAACGCGTACCATGAAGCGATCATAGCAATCGCCCTTGGTGCCGACCGGCACATCAAACTCAACCCGATCATAGGCATCATAAGGCTGCGACTTGCGGATATCCCAAGGGAGGCCTGCACCGCGGATCATCGGGCCGGAAAAGCCCCAACGAATGGCATCTTCCTGCGACACGGTGGCAATATCGACATTGCGCTGCTTGAAAATGCGGTTGTCCGCGACAAGGCTAATCGCATCCTCAAACAGGCGGGGAACGCGCGTGTCCAGCCAGTCGGCAATGTCTGTGAGCAGCTTCAGCGGCACATCCTGATGCACGCCACCGGGGCGGAACCAGGCCGAGTGCATCCGCGCACCAGACGCGCGTTCAAAGAAATTGAGGCAATCTTCGCGAATTTCGAACAGCGACAAGTTCGTCGTCATTGCCCCCACATCCATCACGTGGGAGCCGAGGTTCAGCATGTGGTTGCAGATGCGGGTCAGTTCCGCGAACAGCACACGCAGATACTGGGCGCGCAACGGCACGTCGACATTGAGCAGCTTTTCAATCGCCAGCACATAGCTGTGCTCCATGCAGAGCGGGGAGCAATAATCGAGCCGATCAAAATAGGGCAGCGCCTGCAAATAGGTCTTATATTCAATCAGCTTTTCGGTACCGCGATGCAGCAGGCCAACATGCGGATCCAGCCGCTCCACAATCTCCCCATCCAGCTCCATCACAAGGCGCAGAACGCCGTGTGCTGCCGGATGCTGGGGGCCAAAGTTAATCGTGTAATTCTGGATATCTTCGCCCGTTGTGGTGGGCGCCAGGTCTGGAGAAAGGCTCATTTCTGTTCCCCCTTCTCATCGCCGGGCAGGACATAATCTGTCCCTTCCCAAGGCGACATGAAATCGAACTTGCGGAAATCCTGCGCCAGACTGACGGGTTCATACATCACGCGCTTATGCTCTTCGGAATAGCGCAGCTCCGTATAGCCGGTGAGCGGAAAGTCCTTGCGCTGCGGATGGCCGGAAAAGCCATAGTCCGTCAGGATGCGGCGCAAGTCCGAATTGCCTTCGAACACCACGCCATACATGTCGAAAACTTCGCGCTCAAGCCAGCCTGCCACGGGCCATATGCCGGTCACAGATGGCACGGGGACATCGTCATTGGTGCGCACATGCACACGAATGCGATGGTTCTTCGTCAGCGATAACAGGCAATAGACCACTTCATAGCGCGGATCATGATCGGGCCAATCGACACCAGCAATCTCCATCAACTGCTGATAGGCGCATTGATCACGCAAGGCCGTCATCACCTCAACAAGGCGCGCTGTCACGACGTGAACAGCAATTTCACCATGGGCTTCAGCAATATCGATGACATCCTTGCCAAGCGCCTTGGCAATTGCGTCGGCAACACCTTCGTTAATGGCATAGCGGGGGGCAGAATGCATTATCGTGTCACCGTGCCGGAGCGGCGGATTTTCCGCTGCAATTGCATGATGCCGTAGAGCAGAGCTTCGGCAGTGGGCGGGCAACCCGGGACATAAATATCCACCGGAACAATCCTATCACAACCGCGCACGACGCTATAGCTATAATGATAATAGCCGCCGCCATTGGCACAGCTGCCCATGGAGATCACATATTTCGGATCAGACATCTGATCATAAACGCGACGCAGCGCCGGGGCCATTTTGTTGCACAGCGTGCCCGCCACAATCATCACATCGGACTGACGCGGGGACGCGCGGGGCGCCACCCCGAACCGTTCCAGATCATAGCGGGGCATGTTGACGTGGATCATTTCCACTGCGCAGCAGGTCAGACCAAAGGTCATCCACCAGAGCGAGCCTGTGCGCGCCCATTGGAACAGCTCTTCTGTCGAGACGACAAGAAAGCCCTTATTGGACAGCTCATCATTCAGACCATTAAAAAAACTGGCGTCCGGCAGAGTTCCTGCAGGCGGCGGTGCCGTCAGATCTACTCCCATTCGAGAGCTCCCTTCTTCCAAGCATAGACAAGGCCGAGAACCAGCTCGCCAAGGAAAATCATCATGCCGGTCCAGCCAGCCCAACCCGTCCATTCAAGGCTGACCGCCCAAGGGAAAAGAAAGGCTGCTTCAAGATCAAAGATGATGAACAAAATTGCGACAAGGTAAAAGCGCACGTCAAATTGCGCGCGGCTGCCTTCAAAGGCGGGGAAACCGCACTCATATTCGGCCAGCTTTTCTGGCGTCGGGTTATGCGTGCCCGTCAAACGAGAGACGAGCATCGGCAGAAACACAAAAGCGCTCGATAGGAGCAGCGCAATCGCCAAGAAAAGCAAAATCGGCAGATATCCGGCAGCGACCGACGACATGATACGACTTTCCCCTTGAACCGGCAGGACACCGGAATCGTGGCGGCTTTAGGCCAGGCTTTGCGCCTTCGCAAGCACACCAAGGGGTGCATTTAGCCCGTATTCGGGGATAAATGCCCCTCTAACGCATTAAGCCGTCAGAAAATCTTGAAAAACCGAGGGTTTTCAATCCTGCTTCACCGCAATGCGCCCGCGACAATCTTGTGGAGCTTTGAATGTAACCCATCATTGGCCGCCAGAAATTCGCTACGCTCAATGCAGCGATCTCCACCGCGGAAATCGGTCACAAACCCGCCGGCTTCGCGCACCAGCAGCATCCCGGCTGCGACATCCCAAGGTTGCAAATGGCTTTCCCAAAAGCCATCAAAGCGACCCGCCGCACCCCAAGCGAGATCCAGCGAAGCCGCCCCAAAGCGCCGAATACCGGCAACGCTGGGGGCAACGGCTCCAAAAATACGCACCCATTCCGCCATGTCGCCATGGCCCATGAAGGGAATACCCGTCGCAATCAGCGAGTCCGAAAGATCGCGGCGAGCCGACACGCGGAGGCGCTGATCCTGCAACCAAGCGCCCCTGCCCTTTTCCGCCCAAAAGCTCTCATCGGTAATCGGGTTATAGACCAAAGCCGTCGTCACTTCGCGGCGGCCGCCGGTCAAAAGTTCTTCCACCGCAATCGAAATCGCAAAATGCGGAATGCCGTGCAGGAAGTTTGAGGTGCCATCCAACGGATCGACAATGACGCGGGGCTTATTGGGATCGCCTTCAATCTCTCCGGCTTCTTCAAACAAAAAGCCCCAATCCGGGCGCGCCTTGGACAATTGTTCGTAAATTGTCCGTTCCGCCGCGATATCCGCCTTGGACACAAAATCTGCAGGGCCCTTACGGCTCACCTGAAGGTGCTGAACCTCATTAAAATCGCGCCGCAGCTTCCCGCCGGCTTTACGGGCGGCGCGTTCGATGACGGTCATAATACCGGAATGGGCTGGCACTTAAAAAATCCGATCAGAAATCAAAGAAAAGTAAAGCTTAGTCGGCGCGCTTTACATATTCTTGCGAGTACACATCGACGACAACGCGGGTGCCAGCGCCAATATGCGGCGGCACCATGATGCGCACACCATTGTCCAACAAGGCAGGCTTATAGGAAGAAGAAGCAGTCTGCCCCTTCACCACGGCATCTGCCTCTAAGATGGTTGCTTCCACCTGATCGGGCAGCTGAACCGAAATTGGCCGCTCTTCATGCAGTTCCAGAACAACATCCATGCCGTCTTGCAAAAAGGCCGCCGCATCGCCGAGCAATTCACGCGGGAGCGTGATCTGCTCATAGCTATCCTTGTCCATGAAGACGAGCATGTCGCCATCGGTGTACAAATAGGTGAAATCCTTGGTGTCGAGGCGAACCTTCTCCACCTTCTCGTCAGAGCGGAAGCGGTTGTTCGTCTTACGCCCATCGATCAGGTTTTTCATTTCAACCTGCATATAGGCCCCGCCCTTGCCGGGCTGCGTATGCTGTATCTTCACAGCGCGCCACAGGCCGCCTTCAAATTCCAGGATATTGCCGGGACGGATGTCCACGCCGCTGATCTTCATGGGATACACCTATATGAATTGGCCAAAGGGATAAGAAAGAGCGGCGCTGCCCCTAGCCCATGCGACGCGAACGGGCAAGGGCGCTCAGCGTCCCATCGCCGCCAGTAGCTGGCGTACGCCGGCAGATTCGCCCGCTGGATCATTCCAGACAGCACCCAATACAGCGATGAAATCTGCACCTGCTGTGACCAATGGGGCCACATTCTGCGCAGTAATGCCGCCAATGGCGACGCAGGGAATGGGGGATACAACGCTCCACCAGCTCATGATAGCGGGGTCTGCCTGATGGCTCACCTCCTTGGTGC
>JBJTAW010000231.1:0-7060 GCA_046091025.1 Chakrabartia sp.
TTGAGAAAACCCTCGCCAAGCTGGGGATAACGGCGGATGGCGTCGGCACGACACCCCTGTCAGGTCAGCCTGACCTTCTACGGGGCACGAACGCCGCTACAAACCAGCTTTTTCAGACTGGCGTTGAGGATGTTTACCGCCGCTTTACGGGTTTAGTGGCGGCGCAACGCAAGCTGCCCCTCACCAAAGTCATGGAGATAGCCGAAGGCCGCGTTTGGGATGGCGGGTCAGCACGGCAGCTTGGCTTGGTCGATGCTTTTGGATCACTGGATGATGCGATCTCAGAAGCCGCGAAGCGGGCCAAGCTTTCTGGACAGGATGCGCGCCCTGTTTATCTTGATCACATGCCAAATTGGTTTGAGCTTTATGCCGAAGGCTTGATGGGATCAGAAGCGCGCGCACCAATGGACCCTTATGGTCATTTGATACTCCGCCAACAGGCTGGCTTGATTGCGGGCGTGCAGGATGGGATGGCCGTCCTCAACGGCCCTGCCATTCAGGTCCGCTGCCTTGGCTGCCCTACCCCACCAAAAATCCTTCGCCGGAAGGACACCCTCACGGCCCTTATTCTGGCCAAAGCTGGTCGTTAATCAGGCCAGAAGTGGAACCAGATCAACTGGCCGCTGCTGGCTTATACTCCGCGGAATTGGTCGTGAATTCAGCATGACCATAGGCTGCAAGCTGGCGCCTGAGACGCGTAACAAGGCGGCTATCGGACATATCACCCAAGATCGGCAGATGACTGCATAGCCGATAGGCCAGCATGCGGATGAGAATGACAAAGATCGTTGAGCCATAGAGCAGCCGATCCGTGCCAGAGATGGGCACCCCCAATTCTACCGCACGCTGCGCATCTCCCCCAAGGAACGCCTTGGCAAAAAAGACCCTCGAGAAAGAACGTTCCAACCGCCGAAAGACACGCCCAGAGAGTGATTGATCCTTCGACAATTCAGCTTCCATGGTTGCGCGCAGCAGGCCGCCGCAAATTGCGTCGTCATAGTCATAGCGCAACGTCGAACTGCGAGTGCACCAGATGCGACCGATATCTTCAGGCGTATCCCCCAATAAATCTTCGGGTAGGCCCAGAAGATAACAGCGATAGCGCGCCAGTTCGACCCGCGCGCGCTCTGCCGGTGTAAACTCGGTTCTACCGGCCTTCAGAACATCATTGGATAGAAAGTAGATAGGAATAAGGCCCGCTGGCATCTGATCCAGCTGCGGTATGGGCATGCCATAGGTTTTGGCGTCCCACATGCCCGGACGGCTCAGAACATTCACCCGAACCATGCTATGCATCAGGCGCACCATGGCGGCCGCCTGAAAACCAGAGCCATATCGCTCCAGCGCACCGGGCAATATGGTTGTGGTGAAGAAGGTCGCCGTTTCCTTGACCCGGCGGGCCGCTGTCGCGTGGCTCAACGTGCCGGTCAGCGCCATAGGAAGTGCAGAATATTTATTGAGGAAGGTCGCAATAAAGGCCCCACGAATGGCAAAAGGCGCAAGATTGGCAGCGCTGTTGCGCTCTTCCCGCGCGCCTTGCTCCACCAGCGTCATATTCAGCCAGTCCGGTGTTCGCTCCATCTCCGCGATCAGCGCGCCGAGTTCTGGCGGGGCATCAGGCACAGCATCAATCCCCTTTTCGCAGGCCGTCACCAGCATGTCGACAAGTGGACGGAACCCATAGCGCGGCATCAGCGCGGCATAGGCATCCCCCGTTATGTCCCCCAGCATGGTATATTCGCGGAACCGGGCCACCATATCGGTATCGGCCAATAATTCTTCTCGTGTCAGGCGGGCACCAAAACGTAGCTCAGTGTCATCATCGGCAAGAGTGGAGAACCGCTCAGGCGGTGTGTCAAAGTCCATATCCTTGTAAAGCGCTGGCAACAGCTGCTTTTGAGAGCGGACACGAGAGGTGATCGTTTCGATAGATGGGCGCATATATGCATGCTGCGCGAAAAATGCGTCCAGGCCAACCCCCTAACGCGTTGGGGTTACATATGGATCGGTTTACCCATCACCGCCATTGCCGCTTCTTTTAGCGCTTCAGACTGAGTTGGGTGGGCATGGCAGGTATAAGCGATATCCTCGCTCGTTGCGCCAAACTCCATCGCCTGCGCGGCCTGCGCGATCATCGTGCCTGCAAGAGAAGCAACAATATGAACGCCGAGAACGCGATCAGTCTTTGCATCCGCAATGACCTTTACAAAACCATCCGTGTCACGGTTGGTCTTTGCCCGGCTATTGGCCATCATCGGGAACTTACCGACCTTCACCTCGCCGCGTTCTTTCGCCTGCTCTCCGGTCAGGCCGACGCTGGCAAACTCGGGCATCGTGTAGACTACGCCTGGAATGACATCGTGATTGACGAGACCGATTTGGCCCGCGCAGAATTCCGCAGCCGCAATGCCTTCATCCTCGGCCTTGTGCGCCAGCATTGGCCCCGGCGTCACATCCCCGATGGCGTAAATGCCCGGAACCTTCGTCTGGAAATCATGGCCAACTTCAATCTGCCCGCGGGCATTGATCGCAACGCCCGCCTTGGCCAGATCAAGTCCTTCGGTATTGGGGCGACGACCGATTGCGACAAGCACGCAATCCGCCTCAAGCGTTTCGGCAGCGCCGCCCGCCGATGGCTCAACCGTGACGGTCGCCTTGCCACTCTTGACCGAAACACCCGTCACCTTGGTCGATAGCCTAAGTGCAAAGCCCTGCTTCTTAAAAATCTTGGTCGCTTCCTTGCGAAGATCGCCGTCCATGCCGAGCAAAAGCTGATCAAGATATTCAACCACCGTCACCTCAGCACCCAGACGCCGCCAGACGCTGCCAAGTTCCAATCCAATCACACCACCGCCAATGACGATGAGATGCTTTGGCACTTTGGGTAGCACCAATGCACCTGTTGAATCGACGACGACCTTTTGATCAATCTCCACACCCGGAAGCGGCGTGACGGAAGATCCAGTGGCAATCATAATCTTCTTGGCCGAATAGGCCGTTCCGTTCACATCCACGCTGTTAGGCGACGTGAAGCGTGCTTGGCCTTTGAGCCAATCCACCTTGTTCTTCTTGAACAGAAATTCGATACCGCCGGTGAGCTCGCCGACAGCCTTATCCTTTTCGGCATGCATCGCCGTGAGATCGAGCGTCACATCCTTGAAGCTAATGCCAAATTTGGCGAGCGTCCCCGAATGCGCCTCTTCATAAAGCTCCGACGCATGCAGCAATGCCTTTGATGGGATACACCCAACGTTGAGGCATGTGCCGCCCAACGTTTCACGGCTTTCAACACAAGCGGTCTTCAACCCAAGCTGCGCGGCCCGAATGGCGGCCACATAGCCCCCCGGCCCCGCGCCGATGACGATTAGGTCGTATTGGGCCTCAGCCATGATCTGCTCCTTAAAGGTCAATCAACAGACGCGTTGGGTCTTCAATCGCGTTTTTCACTGCGACCAAAAAGGTCACAGCTTCACGGCCATCGATCAGACGGTGATCATAGCTCAGCGCCAAATACATCATCGGGCGAATAACAATCTGGCCATCTCGGACGACCGGGCGATCTTCTATCCGGTGGAGGCCAAGCACGGCTGACTGTGGTGGATTGATAATCGGCGTGGACATGAGCGAACCAAACACGCCGCCATTGGAAATGGTGAAGGTGCCGCCCTTCATATCTTCCATCGTCAAGCTTCCATCCTTGGCCCGGGCGCCAAAATCGCCGATTGTGCGTTCAATATCTGCAACGGACATGTCCTGCGCATCCCGAATAACAGGCACAACAAGGCCGTTCGGCGCAGAAACAGCAACGGAAATGTCCGCATAGTTGCGATAGACAATTTCTTCGCCCTCAATTGAGCCATTCACCGCTGGAATATCGCGCAAGGCCATGCATACGGCCTTAGTGAAAAAGCCCATAAAGCCGAGGCGCACTTCATGCTTCTTTTCAAATAAATCCTTATATTTGGCACGCGCTTCCATCACGGCGGTCATGTCAACATCGTTAAATGTCGTCAGCATGGCGGCAGTATTCTGCGCTTCCTTCAGCCGCTTGGCGACGGTCTGACGAAGGCGCGTCATGCGCACCCGTTCTTCACCGCGCGCTGAGGCTGCGGGAGCAAGCACGGGTTGGACGCTGGCGACAGATTCCACCGTCGCGACTGGGCTAGCAGACGGCACGGCCGCCAAAACATCATCCTTGGTCAGACGACCATCCTTGCCCGTGCCCTTAATCTTGGTTGGGTCCAGGCCGTGTTCGAGCACCAGACGCCGCACGGATGGAGAAAGTGTCAGATCCCCCACATCCTCAGCGACAGCCGCCGGTGCAGGCGCCGCACTTGCCACAGGCGCGCTCGCAGCGGCGGCACCGCTGCTTGCTTCAATCATGCCGATGACCGCACCGACATTCACTGTCGTGCCTTCAGACACGACTTGCGCGCCCATAATGCCGGCCACAGGCGCTGTGACTTCCACCGCAACCTTATCGGTTTCAAGACTCGCAATTGGTTCATCCGCAGCAACGGCTTCGCCCGGCTTTTTCAGCCATTGGCCAAGCGTTGCTTCAGCAATGGATTCGCCCAGAGTGGGAACGATAACTTCTGTCGACATGATCAGCCTTTCCGCTGGCGTCTAATTTCGGTGCGCACGCTGTGCCCGAGCGCGTGGGAGATGAGGGCCGCCTGTTCAGCCAGGTGGCGCTTCATCAGGCCTGTCGCGGTGGACGCACTGGCCTTACGGCCTGCATAGCGTGCACGATCTGGTCCAATACCCGCCGCTGCCAGACATTCCTCAATATAAGGCTCCACAAAGAACCAAGACCCATTATTCTTTGGCTCTTCCTGAGCCCAAACCACTTCTTCCAAATTCACCATCCGCTTCAGGCGCACGATAAGTGGTTCAGACGGGAACGGATAAAGCTGCTCAAGCCGGACAATGGCTGTATTCTGATCGCCAGCCGCATTGCGTGCTTCCATCAGATCATAAGCAACCTTGCCAGAGCAAAGTACGAGCCGCTTCACATCCTTATCGTCCGGCGCCCATGGGTCAGACAGGATGCGCATGAAATGGCTTTGATCGAGGAACTGATCCACCTGCGACACAGCCATCTTATGACGCAGCAAGGATTTTGGCGTCATGATGATCAAGGGCTTGCGGAACTGGCGATGCATCTGCCGACGCAAAATATGGTAATAATTCGCTGGCGTTGTGCAATTCGCGACCTGAATATTATCCTCAGCACACAGCTGCAAATAACGCTCAAGCCGCGCGGAGCTATGTTCCGGCCCCTGCCCTTCATAGCCATGCGGCAAAAGCATCACGAGGCCATTCGCGCGCAGCCATTTTGATTCACCCGCCGCGATGAACTGATCGATCATGACTTGGGCACCATTGGCGAAATCGCCAAACTGCCCTTCCCAAAGCACGAGGCTTTTCGGGTCAGCGCCTGCATAGCCATATTCAAAGCCCAGCACACCGAATTCAGACAAGGGGCTGTCCAGCACCTCAAAACGTCCATGCGGGACGGTCGACAGCGGGATATACTTATTCTCAGTGGCCTGATCGACCCAGACTGCGTGACGGTGGCTAAAGGTGCCACGCCCAGAATCCTGCCCGGACAAGCGCACGCCATAGCCTTCCGACAACAGCGACCCAAAGGCCAAGGCTTCGGCCGTTGCCCAGTCAAAACCATCGCCACTGGTGAACATCGTCTTTTTCGCATCCAGAACGCGGTTGAGCGTCGGATGGACCTTCACGTCCCCGGGCACTGTCGTCAGCGTGCGGCCAAGACTATCGAGCAGCTTTTTAGAAATACCTGTTGGCACGTTGCGACGTGCTGTTTCTGGATCAGCGGGCTTGTTGAGACCCGCCCAGCGCCCGCCAAACCAATCAGCATCATTTGCCTTATAGTCGGAGGCCGCTTTGAATTCTTGTTCCAGCACTTGGGTGAAGCGCATGGCATGCTCGCCAGCCCAATTGCCGTCGATAACACCCTGGTCAACCAACCGCTGAGCATAAATTTGCGACACGCCGGGATGCGACTTAATTGTCTGATACATGAGCGGCTGTGTAAAACCGGGCTCATCCCCTTCATTATGACCGAAGCGACGATAGCACCACATGTCGATCACAATGTCGCGGTGGAACATCTGGCGGAATTCGACAGCCATCTTGCACGCGAACGTCACGGCTTCAGGATCATCGCCATTCACATGCAGGATCGGCGCCTGAACGCCCTTGGCCACATCTGACGGATAAGGCGAAGAGCGCGCAAATTGCGGGCTGGTCGTAAAGCCAACCTGATTGTTCACAATAAAGTGGATGCAACCGCCCGTATTAGAGCCGCGAATGCCTGAGAAACCGAGGCATTCCCAAACAATCCCCTGCCCCGCAAAAGCGGCATCGCCGTGCAGCAAGACGGGCAAGACCTGCGTATGCTTGCCCTTGCCAATATCATCCCGGAACGTCTGGTTGGCGCGCACCTTGCCAAGCACAACCGGGTCAACAGCCTCAAGGTGCGACGGGTTGGGCACAAGGCTCATATGCACGTTGATGCCGTCAAATTCACGATCCGTAGAAGTACCGAGATGGTATTTCACATCACCCGAGCCACCGACATCGTCAGGGTTCGCAGATCCACCCGAAAACTCATGGAATATAATGCGATATGGCTTTGCCATCACATTGGCGAGCACGTTGAGGCGGCCACGATGCGGCATGCCAATCACGATCTCGCGCACGCCCTGCGCGCCGCCATGTTTGATAAAGCTTTCCAGCGCGGGGATCATTGCCTCTCCGCCATCAAGGCCAAACCGCTTGGTGCCAACATATTTGCGGCCGAGGAATTTTTCGTATTGCTCGGCTTCAATAACTTTGGCGAGGATCGCCTTTTTACCCTCTGCTGTGAAGCCGATAGACTTATCTGCGCCTTCCATGCGCTCTTGGAAAAAGCGCCGCTCCGCCACGTCTGAAATATGCATATATTCCAAACCGACATTGCCACAATAATTTGCGCGCAAAATTGCAACGAGATCCCGAACGGTGACCCAATCAAGGCCCATTGTCC
>JBJTAW010000232.1:0-11795 GCA_046091025.1 Chakrabartia sp.
ATGATGATGAGTTCCGCGAACAGGTGAACCTTTATGTCCGCGACTTTGAGATCATGTTGCGCAATATGATCTCAACGCGCGATGCCGACGCGCTGAGCGTGACGCTGATTTCATCGGACGCGGGCAAGCTCTATGTCGCCCTGGCACAAGCCATTGAGCGACTGCGCAGCTAACCCCAAGCTGAATTTAGCGCGTGAAGTCCAGCACTTCTGGCGTGATCCATTGGTTCACATAATTAAGGTAATATAGCCCGAACAACAGGATTGAGACACCCGTCGTCCATAGGGCGATCCGCTTCGGGCGGAATTCATGCGGCGCGCTTTCCGCCTGCCCGGGAACAAGGTCTTTGCCCTCTTCCTCAGAGGTGCGGACATGGAAAGGCATAACCAAAAAGGCGCTCATCACCCAGAACAACAGGTAAATGGCGAGAATAGAGGTCCATTTCATGACGATTATCCCTGCCTGATCAACAGCACTTCGACAATGGGCTTTTTGCCCGTCCACTCCATCGCCGTGCGGCGCACGGCCAGACGGATCGATTCGCGCAGTTTCGCTTCATCGCGCTCTTTTGAGGCCGCCGCCTTTCCGGCTGCTGCACAAGCCGCATCCAAAAACTCGACGCGGTCTTCCTCCACCGGAATCCCCATGAAGCGGCAAGATGGCGTGCCAAAGACACGCCCTGCATTATCAAGAGCAACGGCAACCGAGATAACGCCATGCAGGGCAAGCTTGCGCCGTTCCGTTATCGTCGCACCATCGGCAGGCAAGATCACATCGCCATCAAGGATGAGACGGCCTGTGCGTTCCTTACCAATAATTTCGGGGCCATTGGGGGCCAGGCGCACAACATCGCCATTGGACTGTACAATCGCCTGCGGGATGCCCTGAGACAGGCCGAAACGGGCTTGTTCTGCCATATGGCGGCGTTCGCCATGAACGGGCAGCAGGATCTGAGGCCGCACCCAGCCATAAAGCGTTGCCAACTCTGGCCGCCCCGGGTGGCCGGACACATGCACATGCCCCTGCTTTTCCGTAACCATGTGAATATTGCGGTGGGCCAACTGGTTCATGACCATGCCAATCGCCACTTCATTGCCGGGAATCTGCTTGGACGAGAAGATAACTGTATCCCCCTCGGTCAGCTTAATCGGGTGCGATCCTTCGGCAATACGGCCCAGCGCGGCGCGGGCTTCCCCCTGCCCGCCTGTGGCGATGACCAGAACCTCATTGCGCCGATATTGGTCAAGCGTGTTCATATCGACCATGTCCGGCAGATTCTTCAGATAGCCTGTCGCTTGGGCAACGGACAAAATCCGGTTGAGCGAGCGGCCCGCCACGCACAGCTTACGCCCTGCTTTGCGTGCGACATTGGCCAGCGTCTGCAATCGGGCCGCATTGGAGGCGAAGCTTGTGACGACAACCCGGCCCTTTGCGTCCTGAACATGGCGCAAAAGATCGGGATAGACGCTGCCCTCTGAACCACTTGGCTCTGAATTAAAGACATTGGTGGAATCGCACACAAGCGCCAGCACGCCGGCATCGCCGATTTCCTTGAGCCGCGCCTCTGTCGAGGGCGTGCCAATGACCGGCGTCTCATCCAGCTTCCAGTCACCCGTGTGAAAAATGCGGCCATAGGGGGTGGTGATGACGACGGCGCTCATTTCCGGAATGGAATGGGCGAGTGGAACCAACTCACAACCAAAGGGGCCAATGGTGCAGCTTCCCTCCATCGGCAAGATGCGCAGCTCCAGCTCTTGGGACAGGCCTTCTTCTTCCAGCTTCCCTCGGATCAGGCCCGCTGTGAATGGCGTCGCATAAAGCGGCACGCCAAGGTCTGCGGCCAGATAGGGGATGGCCCCGATATGGTCTTCATGGCCATGGGTCAGCACGATGCCGAGCAAATCGGATTTGCGGGATTCAATAAATTCAAGATCCGGCAGGACAATCTCTACCCCAGGATATTCGTTGCCGCTGAAGGTGATGCCAAGATCAACCATCAGCCATTTGCCCTGGCAGCCGTAGAGATTAACATTCATGCCAATCTCATCCGACCCGCCTAGGGCGAGGAAGAGGAGTTCATTTTTTGGGTGAGTCATACCCTGCCATCGCGGCGCGCGTGCAGAAGCGCAAGTCCCCTGAGCGTTAAATCGCCATCAACGGCATCGAAAAGATGGGCATGTTGTTGAAACAAGACGGCAAGCCCGCCCGTTGCAACGACCGTGACGGGGTCTGCAATCTGCCGCTTCATAAGGGTGATCAGCCCTTCAATCATCGCGACATAGCCCCAATAAACGCCAATCAGCATCTGACCTTCGGTCGTGCGGCCAATCACATTGTCATCCGCCGGGGCCTCAATCGCAATGCGTGGCAGTTTCGCCGCCGCCGCCACCAGTGCATCGAGCGACAAGTTGATGCCCGGCGCAATAATCCCGCCACGATAAGCCCCTGTGGGCGTCACATGGTCAAATGTCGTTGCCGTCCCAAAGCTGATGACGATCAGATGTCCGGGATGCGCGGCATGGGCGGCGGTTGCATTACACGCCCGATCAGACCCCACATTTTGTGGTTCATCCACATCCAGCTCTAGCCCCCAAGAAACGGGGCCGCGCCCGGCGACCAGCGCCTCTAAGCCGAAATATTTTGAAGAGAGCATCTGAAGATTATGCAGCGCGCGCGGCACAACCGTGGAAATGATGACATCCGACACATCGCTGCGCGCAAAGCCCTCCAGATCGAGCAATTGCAGCAGCCAGACGGCATATTCATCGCCCGTGCGGCGGGCATCGGTTGCGATCCGCCAGCGGGCCTTGATTTCCAGACCGTCAAACCGCGCGAACTTAATGTTCGTATTGCCGGCATCAATCGTGAGCAGCATTTGCCCCACCCTTTACATCAAATCAAAAACACATCGCCCGCATGAATGGCACGGACTGCGCCATCCGCCAAGCGCAGCTGCAACGCCCCATGTGCGTCAAGGCCATCGAAAACACCCTCAATGCTCTGCCCATCGGGTAGATGGACAGACAGCGACGTCCCCTTGGCATGGGCGCGCGCCTGCCAAGCCGCCAATATGTCCGGCAAACCTCCCCCGCGCCACAGACCCAGCCAATGGGAAAGGCAGCGGGCAAGCACGGGCTGAAACGCCTGCGCCGTGGGAGGCTTTACGCCCAATGCAGATAGGCTCGTCACGGGCCGGCCCAGTCCTTGCGGATGAAAAGCAAGGTTGATGCCCATGCCGATGATCACGGCATCGTCACGGCGCTCAAGCAAAATGCCCGAAATCTTGGCCCCGCCGGACAGGATGTCATTCGGCCATTTGATCAGCAGATCGACCTGTGGGGCGACCTCCTTAAGGGCATCATAGACGGCAAGAGCGGCCACGAAAGCCAATGTGGGGGCCACCGTATCTTCGGGACCAAGCCGCACCAGAGTGCTGCCGTAGAAATTGCCGATGGGCGATTGCCAGTCCCGGCCCATACGGCCCTTACCAGCGCTTTGCCGATCCGCGCGGAGCCATAGACCATCCGGCGCGCCCTGCGTCGCGAGATTGAGGAGATCGGCATTGGTCGATCCCGTCTCCTTAACCGAGCGGAAGAGATCGATCAGCACAGCGCCTGTGCAGCAACCGCGGTTGCCGCCCCCCGCATCGGGATGGCGAGATAGCCAATGGGCGACACCGCCACAGCGGTCAGAGCGATCACGCCACTTTCCACATAGCTGGTGACAGGGTGATATGCCTCTGCAGGCTCATCAAAATACATGATCTTGACGATCTTCAGATAATAGAACGCACCAATGGTCGATGCGGCAATGCCGATGGCGGCAAGCGGCATCAGCCCGGCAGCGACGGCAGCATCAAACACCACGAACTTTGCCCAAAAGCCAAGCAGCGGCGGAATGCCCGCCAGCGAGAACATGAAAATTGCAAGCGCAGCGGCCAGCGCGGGTTGGCGACGCGACAGGCCCGACAGGCTTTGAATATCCTCCACATGAACGCCATCGGCCGTCCGCATTTGGAGAATGCAGGCAAAGCTGCCCAGCGTCATCAGAACATAAATGACCATATAGGTCAGCGTGGCCGCAACGCCTGCCTCTGTGCCTGCGGCCAAGCCGACGAGCACAAAGCCAACATTGTTGATCGACGAATAGGCCAACAGCCTTTTGATATTCGCCTGCCCAATTGCGCCGACGGCACCCAAGATGATGGAGGCCAAAGATGTGAAGATCAAAATCTGCTGCCAGCTTGAAACTGCGCTTCCCATCGCCTCAATGCTGACCCGCACCAAAAGCGCGACAGCTGCCACCTTCGGCGCAGTGCCGAAATAGGTGGTAACGGGCGTCGGTGCGCCTTAATAGACATCGGGCGTCCACATATGGAACGGCACGGCCGCAATTTTGAAGGACAGGCCCGCCAGCACGAAGACAATGCCGAACAGCTCCCCCATATTGACACCATCGGCCAAGCCTTTTGCAACGCCATGACAGTCGATCGTTCCAGAGAAACCGTAGAGCAGCGAGATGCCATAGAGCAGGATGCCAGAGGCAAGCGCGCCCAGCACAAAATATTTAAGCCCCGCCTCGGCCGAACGTGCATCTTTGCGCATGAAGCTTGCCAGCACATAAGCGGCCAAGCTCTGCATTTCCAAACCGACATAGAGCGTCAGCAAATTGGACGCTGATACCATCATCCCCATGCCGATTGTCGCCAGCAGGATCAGGACGGAATATTCCGCGCGAAGCCGCTCTTCGGCGGCGAAAAACCGGGTCGACAGCAAGATGGAAACACCGGCCGCCAGATAGATGAGCGGCTTGGTGAAGTTGGAAAAGGCGTCTGCGGTGTAAAGGCCATCAAAGCCGACGCCTTCGCGCCCCAAAACCAACGTCGCCCCAATCAGGGCGGCAATCGCCCCTGCGTTGATGAGCCGCGTTGCGCGATCACCCGCAAAAGCGGCCACCAGCATCAAAGTCAAAGCCGCCCCGGTGAGCACCAGTTCTGGCAAGGTGAGCATGAGAGAGTCGAGAATAGACATTAGTGCGCCTCCCCATGCGCGGCATCAGAATGTGCAGCCGCCTTTGGGCTGCCCTTTTTCAAGTGAGCATCCCCGGCCGGTGCTGCGCTTTCGAGCCGCACCAAAAGGCTGGTCACGTCATTGCGCATCGGAGCCAAGAAGCTTTCGGGATAGATACCCATCCACAAGGACGCGGCCGCAAGGGGGGCCAAGGTCAGCCATTCACGTGCTGAAATGTCGCGCATGGCCGCTGTATCTTCGCCTGCTGGCGCGCCAAAGGCGACCCGACGATAGAGGTAAAGCATATAAGCTGCGCCCAAGATGATGCCCGTGGTCGCCACGGCGGCGACCCAGCTATTCGCTTCGTAGGCGCCGACCAGCGCCAGAAACTCCCCGACAAAGTTCGCCAGACCGGGCAAGCCGACACTCGCCATCGTGAAGAACAGGAAGAACAGCGCATAATAAGGCATGTTGTTGGAAAGGCCGCCATAGCGCGCAATTTCGCGCGTATGGAGCCGGTCGTAAATCACACCGACGCAGAGGAACAAAGCGCCAGACACAAGTCCGTGGGCCAGCATGACCATCAACGCGCCTTCAATGCCCTGACGATTAAAGGCGAACAGCCCGATGGTCACACAGGCCATGTGCGCGACCGAAGAATAGGCAATCAGCTTCTTTATATCCTGCTGCACGAGCGCGACGAGCGAGGTGTAGACCACAGCGACCATCGACATGCCAAAGACCAGCCAGACCAGCTCAGCAGAGGCTTCGGGGAACATGGGGAGCGAGAAGCGGATAAAGCCATAGCCCCCCATTTTCAGCAGCACGCCCGCCAGAATCACCGACCCTGCGGTCGGAGCCTGAACGTGTGCATCCGGCAGCCATGTATGCACGGGCCACATCGGCATCTTCACCGCGAAGGACGCGAAGAAGGCCAGGAACAGCCAAGTCTGCGCCTCTACGGGGAAGTTATACTGCATCAACGACGGAATATCGGTGGTGCCGGCTTCGCGCGCCATCCACAGCATCGCGACAAGCATCAGCAAGGAACCGAACAGCGTATAGAGGAAGAACTTATAGCTCGCCTTGATCCGGTCTGCCCCGCCCCAGATGCCGATGATGAGATACATGGGAATCAGGCCGGCTTCGAAGAAGATGTAGAACAGGAACATGTCCTGCGCTGAAAAGACGCCGATCATCAGCGCCTCCATCAACAGAAAGGCCGCCATATATTCCGGGACCCGCTTTTCAATCGATGTCCAGCTGGCAAGAATGCAGATTGGCATCAGGAAGACCGACAGCACGATCAGCATCAAGGCAATGCCATCAATGCCCAAGACCCAAGAGAAGCGCCCGAAAATCGGGGCATTCTCAACAAACTGCCATTGCGGGCCACCCACATCAAAGCCGTGCCACAGCGCAACACCAAGGCCAAATAGCCCCAAAGTCGTGCCAAGTGCCGCCCAACGCGCGGCCTGCGCATTGAAGAACAGCGTCAGGATGGCAGCTGCAATTGGCAGCAGGATCATGATCGAGAGAATGGGATAGCTCATCGCGTCATCGCCCAAGTTGCAAGGCCAACGAGCCCAAGGAGCATCACGAAGGCATAGGAATAGAGATAGCCCGTCTGGAAGCGGACCGCGAGGCGGCTGCCCTGAAGCACCATTTCCGCAGCACCATGCGGGCCGAACCGGTCAATCGTGCCTTCATCGCCCTTTTTCCAGAACAGGCGACCGAACCAAAAGGCCGGCTTTACGAAGATCAGATTATAAAGCTCATCCCAATACCATTTGTTCATCAGGAACCGATAAATGGAGGGGAAGGTCGCGGTGAAGCGCGCCGGGACACTCGTGTCTTTAATATAGGCCCACCACGCCAGGGCGAGGCCCAGGATCATGACGATGGTCGCCGACAGCTTCACCAGCAATGGCACCTCATGCATGGCGTGCATCAAATGCGTGTCAAAGGCGATGCTGCCCTGCCAAAACTCCACACCCTTTTCCGCATCCAGAAAGGGTGTGTGCCAGATATAGCCCGCAAAAATGGCGCCTAGTGTGAGCACGATCAGCGGAACGAGCATCGGCAATGGGCTTTCATGCGGGTGATAGCCCAGCGTGCCATCATCCTCATCATGGGCGTGACCATGATGGTCGTCATGGCCATGGCCATGATCATGGGCTGCATGCTGAATATGTTCTGACTGCGACCAGCGCGGCTTTCCAAAGAAGGTCAGGAACATCAGACGCCAGCTATAGAAGCTGGTGAGCAGCGCGGCGAACACGGCGACCGCAAAGGCGACGCCGCCGGCCTGTGTGCCGCTGGCAAAGGCAGCCTCAATAATGGCGTCCTTCGAATAAAATCCGGCAAAGCCAAACACGCCGATGACACCAACACCCGTAATGGCAAGCGTGCCCGCCATCATTGCCCAGAAGGTCAGTGGAATATGCTTCCGCAGGCCGCCATAGTACCGCATGTCCTGCTCATGATGCATGGCATGGATCACCGAGCCTGCACCCAAGAACAGCAGCGCCTTAAAGAAGGCGTGCGTGAACAAGTGGAACATCGCCGCGCCATAAGCGCCGATGCCTGCGGCAAAGAACATATAGCCCAGCTGCGAACAGGTTGAATAAGCAATGACGCGCTTAATGTCGGTCTGTGTCGTACCCACCGTTGCCGCGAACAGCGCTGTGGCCGCCCCGACATAGGTGACCAAAGTGGTCGCGGTTTCCGAAAGCTCAAACAAAGGCGACAGCCGGCACACCATGAATACGCCTGCGGTCACCATCGTGGCAGCGTGGATGAGCGCGGAGACGGGCGTCGGCCCCTCCATCGCATCGGGAAGCCATGTGTGCAGGCCAAGCTGCGCCGATTTGCCCATCGCACCGATGAACAGCAAGATGCAGATCAGCGTGATCGTATCAATGCGATAGCCAAGGAACCCAATGGTCGACCCGGCATAGGACGGCGCGACGCTCAGGATTTCGGGAATGGAGACGGTGCCAAACACCAGAAAGGCCGCGAAGATGCCGAGTGAAAAGCCAAAATCCCCCACGCGGTTAACGACAAACGCCTTGATGGCCGCGGCATTGGCACTGGGCTTATGATACCAAAAGCCGATCAGCAGGTAAGAGGCGAGCCCCACCCCTTCCCAACCGAAGAACATTTGCACCAGACTGTCCGCCGTCACGAGCATCAACATCGCGAAAGTAAAGAGCGACAAATAGGCAAAGAAGCGCGGTTGGCTGGGGTCTTCAGACATATAGCCCCAGCTATAAAGATGGACGAGGCTGGAGACGCTGGTGACGACCACCAGCATGACCGCCGTCAGCGTATCGACGCGCAGCGACCATTGGACATCCAAATCACCAGACCGGATGAAGTCGAGCACAGGCACGACATGCGCTTCCGCGCCACCCGTCATAAACGAGATAAAGATCGGCCAGCTGAGCGCGCAGGAGAGGAAGAGCGCGGCTGTCGTGACGATTTTTGCCGCGACATTGCCAATCATCCGGTTGCCAAGCCCCGCGACGATGGCCGCCAGCAGCGGCAGGAAAACGGTAAGCTTAATGGTCTCCACGACGCTTAACCCTTCATCCGGTTAACATCATCAACCGCGATTGACCCGCGTCCGCGGAAATAAATGACGAGAATGGCAAGCCCAATGGCCGCTTCACCCGCCGCCACCGTCAGCACGAACATGGCGAACACTTGGCCCACCAGATCGCCCAGAAAGGCGCTGAAGGCGACAAGGTTGATATTCACCGACAGCAGGATGATCTCAATCGCCATCAGGATGATGATGATGTTCTTGCGGTTGATGAAGATGCCCATCACCCCCATCACAAACAAAATCGCCGAGACGACCAGATATTGCTGAAGACCAATCATAGGTCTACCCCCTGCCCAATCGGCTGATTGATATTGCGCACTGCGTCTTGCGGACGACGCTTCACCTGCTCAGAAATATTCTGCGGACGCACATCCCGACGCTCTCGATGGGTCAGCACAATCGCGCCGATCAGCGCGACGAGCAGAACCAGCCCTGCTGCTTCAAACACATAAAGATATTTGGAATAGATGAGCGCCCCCATCGCCTCGATATTGCTGAGATCGGCGGAAATGGGGGCTGTCCGATTGGCGAGTTCAATCGCGCCCGCGCTCCAAGCGCCCGTCGCGATGATGAGTTCCCCCGCCAAAATAAGCGCGATGAGCAGCCCAAAAAAGCCATAGCGAACAAAGCCACTACGCAATTCTGCAAAATCAATATCGAGCATCATGACGACGAAGATGAAGAGAACCGCAACGGCGACCACATAGACAATGACGAGCAGCATCGCGATAAATTCTGCCCCGACCAGAACCATCAGGCCCGCCGCATTGAAAAAGGCTAGGATCAGCCACAGCACGCTATGCACCGGGTTGCGCGACAAAATAGTCAGCGCACCCGACAGGATAACGACAGCTGCGAACAGGTAAAAGGCAAACGTCTGGATCATGGTCTCCCCCTTTTACCGATCAACGATAGGGCGCATCGGCAGCGATATTTGCCGCGATTGCGCGTTCCCAACGATCTCCATTCGCAAGCAGCTTTGCCTTGTCATACAAAAGCTCCTCGCGGGTTTCGGTCGCATATTCAAAATTCGGCCCCTCGACCACGGCATCCACCGGGCAGGCTTCCTGACAAAAACCGCAATAAATGCACTTGGTCATGTCAATGTCATAGCGCGTGGTACGGCGGCAGCCGTCATCGCGCGGTTCTGCCTCAATGGTGATCGCCTGCGCCGGACACACAGCCTCGCACAGCTTGCACGCGATGCAGCGCTCTTCGCCATTGGGATAGCGACGCAGCGCATGCTCCCCACGAAAGCGCGGGCTGAGCGGGTTGCGCTCATAGGGATAGTTGATCGTCGCCTTGGGCTTGAAGAAATACTTCAAGGTCAGCCAGTGCGCCTTCACAAACTCCCAGAGCGTGAAGGTCTTGATGAAGTGAGCAATCGCACTCATGCGCCATACCTTGTCAGCACCAGATAACCCGAAACGAGAAAGACCCAGATCAATGAGATGGGCAGGAAGATTTTCCAGCCCAGACGCATCAGCTGATCATAGCGGAAGCGCGGCACAGTGGCCTTGATCCAAGAGAAGATGAAGAAGAAGATGAGGATCTTCGCGAAAAACCAGATGATCCCCGGCACGGCATAAAGCGGAGCCCAATCAATCGGGGGCAGCCAGCCGCCCCAGAACAGGATCGCGTTTAGCGCACACATCAGGATGACATTGGCATATTCACCCAGCCAGAAGAGCGCGAAGCTCATCGACGAATATTCGGTCTGATAGCCAGCCACCAATTCCGATTCCGCTTCTGTCAGATCAAAGGGCGCACGCGCCGTTTCCGCCAGAGCTGAAATCAAGAAGACAATGGCCATTGGGAAGAGCAACGGGTTGAAGCCAAAGCCATTTAAAAGCCCAAAAACATGTGCCTTTTGTTCGAGGACGATCGTCGACAGATTGAAGGAATCTGCCCAGAGAACGACCGAAATCAGCACAAAACCGATCGACACTTCATAGGACACCATTTGGGCGGCGGCCCGAAGGGCTGAGTAAAAGGGATATTTGGAGTTGGAAGCCCAACCGGAGATAATCACCCCATAAACCCCCAGAGATGACGCCGCGAGCAGGTAAAGCAGGCCGACGTTAATGTCCGCCAGCACCATGCCCGGCCCAAAGGGGATGACCGCCCAGACGATCAGGGCCACCGTGAAGGTGATGATTGGTGCAAGCAAAAACAGACCGCGGTTGGCCGCCGACGGAATGATTGTTTCTTGCAGCATGACCTTCAGGCCATCGGCAAAAGACTGAAGCAAGCCCAGCGGACCGACGACGTTCGGGCCACGGCGCAGCGCCATAGCGGCCCAAATCTTACGATCTGCATAAATGATCATGGCAACAGCCAGCATCAGCGGCAGCGCGATCATCAGGATGAGGACGGTTGTGGCCGAGAACCAGCCAAATGCCTCACCGCCCCAGGATTGGAACCATTGGGTAAAGGTCATTCTGCGGCCTCCAGCCATTCTTCTCCTTTGACCAGTTCGCTTGAGCAGCGCTGCATCGTTTCAGAGGCGCGGCAAATCGCGTTGGTCAGGTAGAAATCCTTGATTGGATAATCGGCAATGTCGGCCACTGCCTTTTCCGGCAGTGTCGGGACATCCCAGCCATAATCAGCAAGCCCTTCACGGCCGAGTGCTGGAACCGCCTTGGCCATTGCAGCACGCAGGTCATCAAAGCTGTCAAACGGTAGAACCTTGCCCGTCAGATCAGACAATGCCCGGAAGATTGACCAATCCTCACGCGCATCGCCCGGTGCGAACACGGCGCGATCGGCCTGCTGCACCCGGCCTTCCAGATTGACGTAAGTGCCCGCCTTTTCGGTATAGGCAGCACCCGGCAGGATCACATCCGCTGCATGCGCGCCTGCATCGCCATGATGGCCGACATAGACTTTAAAGCTATCGGCAAAGAGGCTGTAATCAACCTCATCCGCGCCGAGGAAGAAGGCCAGTTTCGGCTTCTTCGCGGCCATAGCCTTGATCCCGCCATCATAGGCATAGCCGAGCATTAAGCCCCCCATGCGCGCGGCGGCAAAATGGAGGACGTTAAAGCCATTCCAGCCATCCCGGACGAGCTTAAACTTTTTGGCAAAGGCCAGAGCCGCGCCATGTGCGCCTTCATAGCGCAGTGCGCCGCCGCCGACGATGATGACCGGGCGTTGTGCCGCCTTAAAGGCATCGC
>JBJTAW010000233.1:0-7062 GCA_046091025.1 Chakrabartia sp.
GAGAGTAAAAGGCATGAGCGCATCCACAGCCGGAACCCCCCGTAGCTTTCGAATGCTGATGTGGACGCTCTTGATCGTCTATATTTTCAACTTTCTGGACCGTCAGATCGTCAACATTTTGGCGGAAGAAATCAGCCGCGATCTCCAATTGTCGGACGCGCAAATTGGCCTGATGACGGGGCTGGCCTTTGCGTTATTCTACACCATTCTTGGCATCCCCATCGCCCGATATATTGACTTGCCCAAGACGAATAGGGCGCATGTGATTTCCATTTCCCTCGGCGTCTGGTCCGTGATGACGGCGGCCTGTGGCCTTGCGCAAAACTTTGCCCAGCTGCTCTTGGCGCGCATTGGCGTTGGCGTGGGAGAGGCCGGCTGTACGCCCGCTGCACATTCCCTGATCACCGATGCAGTTCCGGCGGATAAACGTTCCTCCGCCATGGCCTTTTATGGCACGGGCATTTCGATTGGCGGGCTGATCGGCATGGTCATCGGCGGCACGCTCAACGATCTTTATGGGTGGCGGAATGCCTTTTTGGCGGTGAGTATTCCAGGCATCCTCTTTGCCTTTATTCTGCCCATGCTGCTGCGCGATCCGGGGCGGCATCAGGCGGTGGCAGCCGCCAAACCACAACAGGCCTTTGTTCCAACAATGGCCGAAATTCTGACCAATAAAAGTTTCCTGCTCGTTTCGCTGGGGGCCAGTTTCACCGCCTTTCTCGCTTACGGGAAAGCCGTGTGGGTCGTGATTTTATTTCAGCGCGATTTTGGCCTGAGCGCAGGACAGACGGGGCTTTGGCTGGGGGTCGTCACGGGCCTTGCAGGGATGCTGGGCACTTGGGCTGGCGGGTATCTGGCCGATCGATTTGGCAAGAAGGACAAGCGGCATTTTCTCACTGCCCCGGCTGTTGGCATGACGATCGCCGCACCGATTCTTTTTGCGGCTTATTATGTGAGCGATTGGCGGCTGGCTCTGGCGCTCCTCATTATCCCGACGGCGCTCAACTATTTTTATTATGGGCCAAGCTATGCGCTGGCCCAGCAATTGGTGAAGCCCAATCAACGGGCGGTCGCGACGTCGCTGGTGATTTTTGGGCAGAATTTAATTGGTCTTGGCTTAGGCCCACTCTTCTTCGGGATTTTGTCTGATGCCTTCAAGCCCATGGCGGGCACAGAAAGCGTACGCTGGGTGCTGTATGGCGCAGCCTGGCTGGGGCTATTGCCAGCATGGTTTTTCTGGCGCGCGTCCAAGCGGTTGAGACAAGACTTGCCCTCTTAGTGGCTTCGCCGCACGACCTATAACATTCCATTGATCCCGGGCGTAAACACCCAATCAAATTCAGGCCACTCTTCTCGCCAACGCCGGGCGACGAGACGTTCACCTGGCCGAGCAGCATCATCAAGTATCACCACACCGCCCACAGGCACGCGGGAAAACAGGCAAGACGCCCCTTCTCTGATCGTGGGACCGAGGGCCCATGGCGAACCGTCTATCAGCAACATATCAATGCGATCGGGCACGCCATAAAGATCATACCAAAGGCCTGACCAGAGGCCGTTTTCCGCCACGAGGGGGCATAGCGCACATCCGCATTCAGATCATGGTCCGCCAACCAACAGCGGACGGCGGTGACAAAATCCTTGCGCTGATCAAAGCTCACCAGCCGCCGGGTTCCACCGATCATCCGAAGCGCACGTGCCGTGACAAGGGTCGACGCCCCTGCGCCCAGCTCCACTATTGTTTCAGGTTGATGTGTGTTGATGGCATCGACAATCCGATGCAGAAGCCCGGCATCTGCTTTCCAACTCCCCCTATGCGGCAAGGCTTGATCCGAAAGGGCCAAAAGCGCGAGCAACGCGGCGCGATCTGTCTTGGGGCCACCATAGAGGCTTTTCGAAAGCCAAGGCCATTGAACCGCTCCAAAAGCGAGCAGTCTCGCCCAGTCAGACGGTGCGCGCGTGACAGCCACTTCAATCTCTCTTGCGCGAACGGACGTTGCGTTTCTGGACGTCATGAACGGGATGCCTCCTTGCGCGCGCAGGCCAAAAAAGCCAGGCACACCCCGCATAAAGTGAGATAATTTCAATTCCGGGACACGCCGCCGAACGAGGCGGCACGTTGAGCAGCAGCTTAATCGCTAAACGGGTCGCGCACGAGGATGGTGTCTTCCCGCTCTGGGCTGGTGGAGACCAAAGCGACCGGGCATTGGATCAGCTCTTCAATGCGGCGGACATATTTGATCGCCTGCGCCGGAAGCTCTGCCCAGCTGCGCGCGCCGGCTGTCGTTTCGGCCCACCCATCCATTTCTTCGTAAATCGGCTCTGCCCGTGCCTGATCAGCGGCATGGGGCGGCAAATAGTCATAAACCGCATCGCCAATTCGGTAGCCGGTGCAGATTTTGAGCGTTTCAAACCCATCCAGCACATCGAGTTTGGTGAGCGCAATGCCGGTGATGCCCGACACGGCCGCCGATTGACGTACCAGCACGGAATCAAACCAGCCGCAGCGCCGCTTGCGGCCTGTGACCGTGCCAAATTCATGCCCGCGCTCGCCCAGCCGCTGGCCAATTTCATTTTCCAACTCAGTCGGGAAGGGGCCGGAGCCGACACGCGTGGTATAAGCCTTCACAATCCCGAGCACAAAGCCGACCGATGACGGGCCGAGGCCCGATCCGCCCGACGCCGTGCCCGCAATGGTGTTTGATGAGGTGACGAACGGATAAGTGCCATGATCAACATCCAGCAACACACCCTGTGCACCTTCGAATAAAACGCGGTCGCCGCGCTTCTTGGCTTGGTTGAGCGTGACCCAGACGGGCTTGGCAAAGGGCAGGATGAAATCCGCAATCTCTTTAAGATTATTGATCAACCGCGCCCGATCAATGGGCGGCTGGCCAAAGCCCGCACGCAGCGCATCATGGTGCGCGCAGATGCGGTCAAGCTGTGCATCCAAATCATCGAGATGGGCCAGATCGCACACGCGGATGGCACGCCTGCCAACCTTGTCCTCATAAGCTGGGCCGATGCCCCGCCGGGTGGTGCCGATCTTTCCACTGCCGCTGGCATCTTCGCGCAGGCCATCCAGGTCGCGGTGGAACGGCAAGATGAGCGGTGCGTTTTCGGCAATGTGCAAATTGGCGGGTGAAATGGTAACACCCTGGCCCTGAAGCTTCGCCACTTCATCGCGGAAATGCCAAGGATCCAGCACAACGCCATTGCCAATGACTGACAATGTGCCCCGAACAATGCCTGACGGAAGCAGGGAAAGTTTATATGTCTGATCGCCAACAACCAATGTGTGGCCCGCATTATGTCCGCCTTGAAAGCGGACAACGACATCTGCGCGGCTGGCGAGCCAGTCGACAATCTTACCCTTGCCCTCATCGCCCCATTGGGCGCCGATCACTGTGACATTGGCCAAGGGATAGTCTCCATGTTTAAACGGCTGTGCCTTTTGCGTGCGTTATTGTGCTCGAGCCAGCGCGTCCACCCCTAAGAGCAGTCCAGCGAGCAGGAACGCGCTAAATTCAGTCGATTGCAACGGGCCGGCCATTGGACAAGATATGCGAACAAATCTGTGCCTCAGCCGTGTCCTCGTCGCGCAGAGCGGCAACCGTCACCCAGCCTTCGGCACGCAAGGCCGATGCTTTGGACGGCAGCGTGCCCAGCGGCAGGAACAAGCGCCGCCGTTCTCCTTGCGCCAATCCTGCATCGATCAGAGGATCAATATAGGCTGAAAAGCCAATTGCTGGCTCTTCGCCCAGACGATAGCTGCCGCCCCGCGCGATTTCGCCAGAGCATTGCGCCGAGAAAAGGGAAAAGCCGAACCAGCTTTGATATTCAAAGCCATGCCGCTCAGTCGGATCAAGGGTCACGCGGACATCTGCGGGCAAAATAGCCACCAGCGCATCGAGTGCGTCAAGCCGCGCCGTCAGCACGCCCTTCTCATCAAAAGCCCGCAGCCTTGCCGACGCCTCAGCATAGGGCCCAGCGGCTGCAATTAGAGGCCGGAACGCATCTGGCACGGCGGCTGCATCCTTGGCATCCAGCCGCGCCTTTAGGTCTGTCGTATCTGCGCCAGGAAGCAACGTATCGATCAAATCTGGCATGGTCAGATCCAGCGTCAGATCGCGTGCGCCAGCATTTTTGAGCGACTCAATCGCAACCGTCACAACTTCCGCCACCGCCGCCACGCTATCGAGACCGATCAGCTCAGCGCCAACCTGCATCAATTCCCGCTCTGGACGAAGCTGTGTTGCGCGCAACGTCACCACCGGGCCGCCATAGCTCAACCGCAAGGGACGGGGGTGATGGCCCATGCGCCCACGTGCGATGCGACCAATCTGCCCGGTAATGTCGGATCGAATGGCCATTGTCTCCCCCGAAACAGGGTCAACAAAGCGCAACAAATCCCGCGAGGACGTCCCCAGAGCAGCCGTGAGGCTGGCCTCATATTCCGCCAAGGGGGTCTGAACGCGCTCATAACCATAAGAGGCGACTGTATCGAGAACGCTGCGCACCAGACGCGCAGAGGCATCTGCCTCTGGCGGCAAGCGATCACGAAATCCGGTTGGGAGCAAAGCTTTGGTCATGAGCGCGCCTTAGCAGATCAGAATTTTAATGCCTTAACAGTTTTCACACCGGCAAGCTTACAGGCATCCCACAAAACGGGTTCCGGGATGGAGTGGTCCATGGAGAGCAGCAGAACCGCCTCCCCACCCGCTGTGCGGCGGCCAAGATGGAAGGTGCCGATGTTGAGGCCGTTTTGGCCCAACAACGTCCCAATCGACCCGATAAAGCCAGGCGCATCTTCATTGACGATGTAGAGCATATGCCCGTCCAGATCAGCCTCGATGTTAATCCCGAACATGTCGACCAGACGCGGCGTTGTGTTGTTGAACAACGTGCCTGCGACCGAGCGGTCCCCCTGGCTGGTGGCCACCGTCACGCGGATGAGCGTGTGATACACGCCTTCGCGATCATGACGGATTTCACGCACATCAAGGCCCCGTTCCTTCGCGAGGAAGGGCGCGTTGACCATGTTCACCGTGTCGGAATAGCGGCGCATGAGGCCCGCAAGGACCGCGCCTGTAATGGGCTTGATATTCAGCTGCGCTGCCGCGCCTTCGACCTCAATGGAAATCTGGGTGAGGTTGTCATGCGCAAGCTGACCAACCAGCGAGCCGAGCTTTTCAGCAAGCGCCATATAGGGCTTTAGCTTGGGCGCTTCCTCGGCCGAAAGTGAGGGCATGTTGAGGGCATTGGTGACGCCGCCATTGACCAGATAATCGGCCATTTGCTCCGCCACCTGAAGCGCGACATTCACCTGTGCTTCGGTGGTCGAGGCCCCAAGATGCGGCGTGCAGATGAAATTGGGCGTGCCAAAGAGGGGCGAGTCTTTTGCCGGTTCAACGGCGAACACATCGAGCGCGGCCCCAGCGACTTGCCCGCTGTCGAGCGCGTCTTTCAAGGCGGCTTCATCAATCAGGCCGCCGCGCGCACAGTTGATGATCCGCACGCCCTTTTTGGCCTTGGCCAGATTTTCCCGGCTGAGGATATTGCGTGTCTGATCAGTCAGCGGCGTGTGCAGCGTGATGAAGTCTGCCTTGGCCAAAAGCGTGTTTAGGTCTGCTTTTTCAACGCCCATTTCAATGGCGCGCTCTGGCGTCAAAAAGGGATCAAAGGCGACAACCTTCATCCGCAGGCCCAAGGCCCGCGTGGCGACGATGGAGCCGATATTGCCTGCTCCAATCAAGCCCAAAGTCTTGCCCGTGACTTCAACGCCCATAAAGCCATTTTTCGGCCACAGGCCTGCTTGCGTCTGAGCATTGGCTTCTGGGATTTGGCGGGCGAGGGCGAACATGAGCGCAATGGCATGTTCTGCGGTTGTGATCGAATTGCCGAACGGCGTGTTCATGACGACAACGCCCTTGGCCGAAGCCGCCGGAATATCGACATTGTCAACGCCAATGCCGGCGCGACCAATGACCTTCAAATTGTCGCAAGCATCCAGGATCGCCGGCGTCACCTTGGTCGAGGAGCGAATGGCAAGGCCATCATATTTACCGATGATCTTGATCAACTCTTCGGGCGAGAGGCCGGTAATTTCATCCACCTCACAGCCGCGTTCACGGAAGATGGCGGCGGCATTGGGATCCATTTTGTCGGAAATGAGAACTTTGGGTTTGGTCATGTCAGTATTCCTTGAAAGAGCTGGAGAGGGATGCCTCTCCGCTGCGACTAATTCGCGTTGCGCATAAGTCTCGCGCCTCTCCCCCAAGGGGAGAGGATAGATTATCAGGCGGGCTTCATTTGGGCATAAGCCCAATCGAGCCAGGGGCCGAGAGCCACAATATCGGCTGTATCGACGGTGGCACCGCACCAGATGCGCAGACCCGGCGGGGCATCGCGATATCCGGCAATGTCATAGGCCGCCCCTTCGGCATCGAGCAGAGCGGAAAACTTCTTGATGAAATCTTCATCCGCACCCTCAACCGTCAGGCAGACCGAGGTCCGCGACCGAGTGGCCGGATCGGCCGCCAAATGGCCGAGCCAATCCCGATCGGCCACAATCTTATCAAGCGCGGCGGCATTGGCATTGGATCGGGCCATCAACCCGTCGAGCCCGCCTAGAGACTGGGCCCATTCCAGCGCGAAGATGACATCTTCGACCGCGAGCATGGAAGGGGTGTTGATGGTTTCCCCCTTGAAAATGCCTTCGATGAGCTTGCCGCCCTTTGTCATGCGGAAAATCTTGGGCAGCGGCCATGCAGGCGTATAGCTTTCCAGCCGCTCAACAGCGCGCGGCCCCAGAATGAGGATGCCGTGTGCGCCTTCGCCGCCCAGAACCTTCTGCCAAGAAAAGGTCGTCACATCGAGCTTGTCCCACGGCATGTCATAGGCAAAGACCGCCGAGGTTGCGTCGGCAAAGGTCAGGCCCGCACGGTCATCGGCAATCCAATCCCCATTGGGGACGCGCACGCCAGAGGTGGTGCCATTCCAAGTGAAGACGACATCATGGGCGGGATTGACCGTCGATAAATCGGGCAGCGCGCCATAAGG
>JBJTAW010000234.1:0-4420 GCA_046091025.1 Chakrabartia sp.
AATTTGAACGGGCCGTTGCTCATTCGGCCGGGCTAAAGGCAGCACTTGCAGAGGTTGTCCGCCATGCTCGCAGCTTGACCGATGATTCAGGCGCACCTTTGCTGGATACTCCCGGCATCCGCCGCCGTATCTCCATCCTGGACGCGCAGATTTCAGCGATTGAAGCGAGCGAGGATGTCGTCATGGCGCAGGTCGCCCGCGGTCGTAATCCGGGGCCGGCGGCCTCTATGTTGAAGATACAGGGCACAGAAACGGCGCAGCAGGTGCAGCAATTGGCGGTGGAGCTTTCCGGCGATTATGCCGCTGTCAGCCAGTTTGCCGCGCGCCAGCCGGGCAGCAATGAAGCCGCTATAGGCCCCGACATCGCTTTGACGGCCGTGCCCCGCTATTTCAACGGACGCGCCGCCTCCATCTATGGCGGGTCGAATGAGATCCAGCGTAACATCATCGCGAAGATGGTGCTGGGGCTTTAGTCGCGGCTTAAAGGGGGGCGGCAGGACCGTCTGGCCGATTGTCGCGTTCACGCTGTCGGGCCGCCAGAAAGCCGGGGCGATCTTTTAACCGGGCATACCAATCTTGCGTCTTTGGGCCGAGTTCAGAGTCAAAGCCAAAGCCTGCGGCAAGATGCACGGCATAGCCGACGCACATGTCGGCAATCGTAAAGCGCCCGGCGACGAGCCAGTCTCTGCCATCGCTCAGCGCCTCTTCAATGCTCTTGGCGCGGCCTAGGAAAAATCCCTTATAATCTTCTACGGCTTGGGGAAGTTGCCGTTCCTTCGGCTCCAGCCGGGTGTAACGCAGCACGATGGTGAGCGGAAAGGTCAGGGTCGCATCGCTTCGGTGCAGCCAGTTGAGCCAAGGCAGATAATCGGCCTCTTCCGGTCGAACTGCCAAGTCGCTACCCATCGCAATACGCTGACAGATGGCGGCGCTCTCGGTCAGCAGATGGCCATTTTCTTCCCAAGCCGGGATGGTGCCCAGCGGGTTCACATCCTTAAATTCTTTGGCAAAGACACGCGGCGGGAAGGGCCATCGCCGCAGATCAAGGTCAAAGCCTGCTTCTTCGGCGGCCCAGAGGCAGCGAAAGGATCGTGCGCCTTCGCAATGGTGCAAAACGGGCAAAGTCATGGGGCAACCTCTTTGGGCTGATGGATGGAAAGGCGGTGTTCGCGCCAGGCGATATACAGGCCACTTGCGATGATGAGCGGTGCGCCCGCCCATGTGGATGTGCTGGGCAGCGCACCCCAAATGGCCCATCCATAGAGCGTTGACCAAATGAGGCTGGTATAATCCATGCCGACCACAGTGGAGACGGGTGCGTAGCGCAGCGAAGCGGTCAGCGCGATCTGGCCCAGCCCGCCGCTTAGGCCAAGCCCTGCGATAAGCCCCCATTGATAAAGGTTATGCGTGCCGCCGCCCCATGCAACCGCTTGTTCTAGCTGGAGCGGCAGGGGCGCAAGGTGCAGCGCGAGCAACAGGGATGAGGAGATGACCGAAAAGTAGAAAACAGTGGTCGCGGCAGCTTCGGTTCGGCCCATTTCCCGCAATTGTAGGCTGATCAAACCAATCATGAAGGCAGATGTCAGTCCAACCAACGCGCCTGTCAGGGGAAAGCCGCCCGTGCCGGGCTGGATCACCACAAGGACCCCTGTAAAGCCGAGGATAATCGCGCCCCAGCGATGGACGCCGACATGTTCGCGCAGCACCAAGGCGGAGAGCAAGGTTGCGAAAATGGGAACGGTAAAACCCAAAGTGGTCGCTTCCGCCAAGGGCAGGAGGACGATGCTACCGAAGGTAAAAAACATGCCAATCACTCCAAAGACAGAACGACGGGCATGCGCGCCGAAACGCTGCGTCTTTAGGCTATTCAGGCCCGCTGTCATCATTATCCAGAATAGGACGACCGGCATGGCGGCGAATTGTCGCCAGAACATGATTTCGGGGAGCCTGATGCCGCTTTCACTGGCCAGCTTTACGAAAAGGGACAAAGAGGCAAGACCGAGTATCGCGAGCAGGCGCAGCCCGAGTGCGAACATCCGTCGATCTTGCGTATGCACAATGCCCTTAGTCACGCCGGGCACGCTTAAGCGCGCTGACGCACAGCGCAACCATTCAATGCAGCATCAAATCCTTTTTGCGCTTTAGCTGGTCACTTGTCCGTCATCTCGCTTTGCGCGTTTGTGCCATAAAAGGGAGAGGGCAACCCAGCCCAATGTCGCGGCGGCCGCAACCGGCATGGCCGATTTTAAAACTCGACCCGCGGACGCGCCAATAAGCGCGCCTTTCAGGCCGCTATCCCCATCTTTTCGGTCAATCGCTGCACCCACCAATGCTCCAAGCCAGCCCATTTTCATCTCCTTTGGTGATGTTGGTCTAACTGTCAGAGGCATGCTCGGGTTCCACAGGCTTGCGGTGCGCCCCGCGCCTCGGCTAACGCGCAAGGCATGAAGCACGCACTCACCACCACCCGCGCCCAAAATTTTGCAGCTTGGTATCAGGAGGTCATCTCCGAAGCTGACCTTGCCGAGGAATCGGGCGTTCGGGGCTGCATGGTCATTCGCCCTTGGGGCTATGGCATTTGGGAACGCATCCAAAAGCTCATGGATGCCCAGATCAAGCTGGCCGGGGTGGAAAATTGCTATTTCCCTTTGTTCATCCCTTTGTCCTTCTTTGAAAAAGAGGCCGACCATGTGGAAGGCTTTGCCAAGGAAATGGCGGTCGTCACCCATCACCGCCTAATTGGCGATGGCAAGGGTAAGCTTGTGCCCGACCCTGACTCGAAGTTGGAAGAGCCACTCGTTGTGCGCCCGACATCGGAAACGGTCATTGGCGCGGCCATGAGCCGGTGGATCCAGAGTTGGCGGGATTTGCCAATGCTGACCAACCAATGGGCCAATGTCGTGCGCTGGGAAATGCGAACCCGTATGTTCCTGCGCACGTCGGAATTTCTGTGGCAAGAAGGGCATACGGCGCATGCCGATCGTGCCGATGCGATGACAGAGACGCTGCGTGCGCTCGAAATGTATCGCGCCTTTGCCCAAGGCCCGCTCGCGATGCCCGTGGTGGCGGGTGAAAAGCCAGAGAATGAGCGTTTCCCCGGCGCCGTCGCCACCTATTCCATCGAAGCGATGATGCAGGATGGCAAGGCGCTTCAGGCGGGCACCTCCCACTATCTGGGCACGGGCTTCGCGGAAGCCGCAGGCATTCGCTATCAGGATAAGGAAGGTCCGCAGCAATATTGCCACACGACCAGCTGGGGCGTGTCGACGCGTCTCATTGGTGGCGTCATCATGACGCATGGCGATGATGATGGCCTGCGTTGCCCGCCACAGGTTGCCCCGCAACAGGTGGTGATCATCCCCATGCTGCGCGATACTGATGAGGACGAAGCGATCCTTGTCTATTGCCGCAGTCTTGCAGCGGATCTGCGCGGCAAGGCCGCCTTTGGAGAGCCGCTGCGCGTCCTTCTCAATACCAAAGCGACCAAGGCCTCGAATAAGCGTTGGGCTTGGGTCAAAAAGGGTGCACCGATCCTCGTCGAAGTTGGCCCGCGCGATGTGGCGGGCGGCAATGTCGCCGTCTTGCGCCGAGACAGGCTGTATAAGGAGGATGGCAAGCTTGCCTCCGCTTTTATCCCGCGCGCCGAGTTTGTCGGCAGCGTGGCCGATACGCTGGTCGATATTGAACAGGCGCTGTTCACCGAAGCTAAAGCGCGAATGGAGGCCAATATCCGCCGGGATGTAACCGATTTGGCAGCCCATTTTGCAGCGGACGACACATTTGTCGGCTGGGTCGAAGTGCAATGGGCGCGGCCAACGGGGGACGCACTCTCCAAGATCGTGGATCAGCTGAAGGCGCTGAAGCTCACCATGCGCAATACACCGCAGGATGCAGCCCCCGCTGATGGCCGCTGCTTCTTCACTGGGGAAAAGGCGGTGGAGCGTATTTTGATCGGACGCACCTATTAAGGTCGATCTGATCGCAACCGCGCTGGCATGGCACAGCGTTGCGCGATAGACGTCATGGGAATGGAGGCCGGGCTGTCATCGTCCGGCATGGGGGGATTTTGAAATGCACCGTTTGCTGATCGGTTTTGCGGGCATTGCCCTCATCCTATTGATTGCCATTGCTTTTTCGTCGAACCGCCGGGCCATTCGCCCATGCGTCGTGGGCGCGGCCTGTGGTCTTCAGGCGCTCATTGCGGTTCTCGTTCTCTATGTGCCCGCCGGCAAACTCGTCATCCAAACCATGGCCCAAGGGGTCAGCAATTTGTTGAGCTATGCCCATGCGGGTGTGGACTTTTTGTTTGGTAATCTCGCTAAGCCGGAATTGGGCGGGTTTAGCTTTGCCATTTCCGCGCTGCCCGTGATCATCTTCTTCGCCAGTCTTGTGTCGATCCTCTATTATCTCGGCATTATGC
>JBJTAW010000235.1:0-3343 GCA_046091025.1 Chakrabartia sp.
CGCTCGTTCAGCCGCTCCGCCTGGATGAGGCCGATCTCGATGTCACAGATAAATTACCCGGGGAAAGTTCGGCCACGCGCATCTCTCAAGCCATCCGGTCAGAGATTAGAGCCGTCACAACGCTGACGGCATCTGCAGGCGTGTCTTATAACAAGTTTCTCGCCAAGATCGCGTCTGACATCAACAAGCCAGATGGACTGTGCGTGATCCGCCCTGAAGAGGGGGCCAACTTTGTCGCGACGCTTCCCGTGCGGAAATTTCATGGTGTCGGCCCTGCGACTGCCACAAAAATGGAGCGGTTCCAAATCACTACAGGCGCAGAATTGCGGGCCCGTAGTCTGGATTTTCTCACGGCAGAATTTGGGAAGGCTGGGCATTATTTTTATTGGGCCGCGCGCGGCATTGACCATCGCCCGGTCAACCCAAATCAAGAGCGCAAATCCCTGGGCTCCGAGACGACATTTCGCTCAGACCTGACCAGCTATGCCGCCTGTATGGCAGAGCTTGAACCGCTGATGAGGGCCGTCGCCGCGCAATGCCAGCACCGCCAGCTGACAGGCAGAACCATTACACTCAAGCTGCGTTATGCTGATTTTCGGACCGTGACGCGGAGCCGCACAGTTCTGCATCCCATCAAAACTGCCGCAGACATAACGGAAATCGTTGCGTCCCTTCTCTCGGGCCTGATGCCGTTACAGCAGGGCATCCGCCTCTTGGGTGTCACCCTGTCCGGCTTCACCCAACCGACGGCGCAAATGCCTGCCCAAGCGGCCCTGTTTGACGAGGACAGCTAAACCTTTCGCGATAATGTTTTCAGTCAAATCGGCACGGTCTAACGACAATAAATCTTGCTTTTTTCAATGAATTCTAATCCTGAGCAATTCTATCGTGCCAACTTGGCATTATCTTTAATTGCCCGGCGCCCATCTCCCTGAAAGAAAAAAAGCGTCTAGCCTCCCTCCTGGCGGTTAGTGCAATCTTGTCACTACGCAAATGACAACATGACGCAGGTGGTTTGCCACCTGCGTCCTTTTTCTGTTGCGCGGGCCCCGCAATGTACAGCCACGCCCAGAACGTTGCAAAATGGCACTATTTTCATTTCATATGGTTTAGAAGGCACGTTATCCCCAACGAATCGCGCAGGGGGCTGCGGATGATATGGGCTACGTCGGTGCACAGCATCTGCGGCTAGACCGTGACTTAAATGGGGTGGGGCACAGCATCATGTTCGAAGGAAATATTCGCACAAGTGGGGGGCTTGCTCCGCATATTCTACTTGTGTCGGCTGACGAGCAGGTGGTCACCCAATGCGATGATGTTGCGAAATCCTTAGGTCATATCTGTCATATCGCACGCACCGAAGATGAGGCCCAAGGGCTTTTTGACCAACATGCAGAGATCAATATTGTCATCTGCAATGCCACAACTTCGCACCAACACAGCCTTGACCTGCCCAGCACCCTTCACGATCGCACCCAAAATGGTCGTAATTTTATTGCCATTTTGCTTGCAAGCGAGCCCGATTTTGACCTCGCCGTTACCGCCATGCGCCAAGGCGCGTCTGACCTGCTGACTTTGCCCCTGTCTCCTGATGCCGTGAAAAGTGCTCTTGAGCGGGCTGGTTTGCGGATCATGGCAAAGCAGGCTGCAGCAACCCAACCAGACTTGACCGATTCCATCTCCCTGATCCAGAGCTCTCTGAGCGCCCTCATGAACAAATTGGGTGTTCAAGAGCCAGTTTTGGCCAAGATGGAGCTGGATGTGGAGGCCACCCTTTCTGAAGAGAATGCCATTGATCCTGCCATGCTCAAGGCGATCATTAAGGCACGCCGCAACCGGCAGAAGTTTTTTGAAGGTGACCTGTTCTCAGATCCATCTTGGGATATTCTGCTTGAGCTCACAGCCGCGCATCTCAATGGCCGACAGGAATCTGTGACAAGCCTTGCCATTGCGGCTTCTGTGCCGGCATCGACCGCCATCCGAAAAATCCGCGAACTGGCCGATCGTAACCTGATCCATCGGTGGACAGACCCCAATGATGCGCGGCGGATTTTCGTTGCACTCACAGAAGATGCCGCCAAGCGCATGATGGCCATGCTGGCCAGCGCCCAAAAGGCGAGCATCATCTAGTCACTGCCGCTGGCACCGGCCCGATGCCAAAGCATTGCCAAGTACCCGCCATTGCGTAATGGTCATGCCTTCAGGAGACTGCATGATGACGACACCGGCTTATGAAACCATTCGCATTGAAAAGCGCGGCGATGCGGAGTGGGTGACCCTTAATAGGCCGGACGCGCTCAATGCCATTTCGTTGCAGATGGTGCATGAGCTGACCGATTATTTTGATCGGCTGTTCAACGACGACAACGTGCGCGTCGTTGTCCTGCGCGGCGCGGGCCGCGCCTTTTGTGCAGGGCTGGACATCAAAGAATTTTCCGAAGGCCGCAAAGAGCCGGTGCCGTTTGGCGGCGGCTTTGGCTTTCAGGGGTATCTGGCGAATGTCTATGTAAAGATGCGGCGCTGCCCACAACCCATTATCGCCGCAGTGCAGGGTGCAGCATCCGGCGGTGGATTTGCCTTTGCACTGGCGTCTGATGTCAGGATTGCAGCGGAAAGCGCGCGCATGAACGCAGCCTTCATCAAATTGGGCCTGTCGGCCTGCGATATGGGTGTCAGCTATTTCCTGCCCCGCGCGGTTGGCAGCAGCATCGCAGCCGAACTGATGATCACGGGCCGTTTCATCACTGCGCAGCGCGCCCTTGCGACAGGCCTCGTGTCTGAAGTTGTCCCCGATGATCAGTTGGACGCCGCAGTAGATCGGCTGGTGGAAGAGATGCTTGCCGCCTCTCCCCGTGGATTGCGCATGACAAAAGAGGGCCTGTCGCTCGCCATTGATGCGCCCAGCCTTGAGGCGGCGATGGCCATTGAAAATCGCAATCAGTTGATGACCAGCGCAAGCCCCAATGTCGCAGAAGGGATGCGCGCCTTTCTCGAAAAGCGCCCGCCCAATTATATTCGGGATTAGGGCCAATAGCTCACCACCAAGAGCTTGATCGGAGTTATCACTCACGGTCTTGAAGTAAATTGGTTTCACAACATACCCTCACTGCGGCATCCCGCTGACATTCATAATGTCTCGAGAATTCCATGCATAAGACTATGATCTCGCTTTTTGCGCTGGCGGTTGCCGCCGCATCGCCCGCAATGGCCGCAGAACCAATGGCAGCACCCGCCAAACCGATGACGAATAAGAGCTGATGGCCAGATCGGCTAGATCTGTCGGGCCCGCGTCAGCACGCCGCCGCATCCAACCCGATGGGGCCGAATTACAACTATGCCGGAT
>JBJTAW010000236.1:0-5344 GCA_046091025.1 Chakrabartia sp.
GCCTATGCCATCATCATCGTTGAATTTGCCGCCCAATTGGCAACGCTCGGGCTGAAACGCGGCTTGGCCCTTCATTTGACGGGTGAGGGCAAGGAAAATGGGGCTTGGGACGGACTCGTCGTCGTTCTGCTAGCGACATTACCACTGACATCCTTGTTGATGATCTTCCCCCAAATCATGTTCCCCAACAGCACGATCAACCGGCTTGATTATCTGCTCCCGCTCATTGTGCCTGCGCTGGCGGCGTCAGATCTGATGCTATCCGCCCTTGCCTATCGCTTTGATGTCGGCGCAACCGTGCGCGCCCGGGCGATTATTGAACCTTGGACAATCAGCATTGCGGCCTTTGCTCTCGCATGGAGCCTCCCGCGCGACGGCTTGCTCGTTGCTTATGCGCTATCCATGGGGGCGGCATTTATTGCCTCGCTCATTCCCTTTCTGAAAACCTATGGCCTTCCCAAGAACTGGAAACCCCGGCCAAATGCGCTGTGGGCCTTAACTCGACGCAACGCCCCGCTTGCGGCCGCAGATGCCATTGAATGGGGCTCTCGACGGATTGATCTCGCGATCCTTGGCCTGTTCGTCTCCCCCACGACCGTTGGGATTTACTGGGTCGCACAACAAGTTGCCTCGCTGCCGCAAAAGCTGAAGACCAGCTTTGATCCCGTTTTGGGACCCGTCATCACCCGACGGCTGGAGGAAAATGATCGCGCAGCTGTCGCCCGACAAATCAGCCAAGTCGGCTTTTGGATTTTGGCGGCGCAGCTTGGCGTAGCATTGACGTTGGGCATTCCAGCAGGTGGGGTATTGGGACTGATCGGACCGGGGGGGAGTTTTGTTGGCGGGACGGCCGCACTTGCTTTCCTCTTAGCCGCAGAAGTTGTTGCCGCCCTTGCCGTCGTCAGCGAGGCGGCTCTTGTGTACGTCGCGCGCCATCGCAACATGCTGATTTCATTCGGGATGATTGGGCTGCAAGCGGTGCTTACAATCGTGATCCTCTATATTTTACATAAAGAGGGACTGGATGAAACTTGGATCGCTGCGGGTGCGGCTGCGTCGCTCTGCCTTGCCCTTGCGGTCGGGTCACTCGCCAAATCGCTCTTGGCGCGTGAGATGCTGGGCGCACCCGTTTCCGTCTGGCGCTGGCCGCTTGTGTCTGCCGCATTTGTTGCGGTTTTGGTCGGTCAGATTTTCATCCGACTGCCTGAATGGGTGGAGCTTGCCTTTGGCATACCGGCAATCTTGGGCATCTATTGCTGGGTGATTTGGAAACGCGGCTTCCAAGAGGAAGACCGCGTTCTGTTCCGCCGCCTGAAATAAAGCCGCTGCCCCGCTTTAATGGCGGAAATGGCGCATCCCGGTAAAGACCATGGCCAGCCCAGCTTCATCAGCCGCAGCAATCACATCCTCATCACGGATGGACCCACCCGGTTGGATCACCGCCGTGGCCCCCGCCTCAACTGCGGCCAGCAAGCCGTCTGCGAACGGGAAGAAGGCGTCAGACGCAACCGCGCTGCCAAGGGTGCGGGGTTGGTCCCAGCCATAGGTTTCTGCCGCTTCGCGTGCCTTAATGGCGGCAATCCGGGCCGAGTCCCTGCGGTTCATTTGCCCGGCCCCAATACCTGCCGTCACGCCGTCTTTGGCATAGACAATCGCATTGGATTTGGTGTGCTTGGCAACCGTCCAAGCAAAGAGGCAGTCCTTCAACTCCTGCTCTGTTGGCGCCCGCTTGGTCACGACCGTCAGCATATCCTCTGTCACACAGCCATTATCCCTGCTCTGCACCAGATAACCGCCTGCAATGTTTTTGATATTGAGGCCCGGCCGCGCTGGATCAGGAAGGTCGCCCGTGATCAACAAGCGGAGGTTCTTCTTCTTTGCAAAGACCGCCCGCGCAGCCTCATCCGCTGCTGGGGCTGCAACCACCTCAGTAAAAATCTCACACATGGCCTCCGCCGTTGGGCCATCAAGCGGGCGGTTCACAGCGATAATACCGCCAAAGGCCGATACTGAATCGCAGTGCAGCGCATTGCGATAGGCCTCCAAAAGCGTCGCCCCACTGGCAACACCACAGGGGTTGGCGTGCTTTACAATCACAACTGTCGGCGGGCCGCTCCGAAACTCACTCAATAACTCCAGCGCGGCATCGGCGTCATTATAGTTGTTATAGCTCAGCTCCTTACCCTGGAGCTGCTCGGCCTGCGCAATGCCATGCACATGCGGGCCATTGGGGATATAGAGCGCCGCTTGCTGATGCGGATTTTCACCATAGCGCAGCTCTTCCTTGCGCTTGGCCGTGATGGCCAACATGCCGGGGAAGTGTTGGCCCAGATCTGCAAAGGCAAACCATTGGCTGATCATCGCATCATAGGCGGCAGTGGCTGAATAGGCTTTGGCTGCCAGCCGACGGCGGAACGCGTAATCGGTTGCCCCGCCCTTTTCATCAAGCGCTGCAATCAGGTCTGCATAATCGGCGGGATCGGTCACGATAGCGACGAATTCATGGTTCTTGGCCGCTGACCGCACCATAGATGGACCGCCAATATCGATATTCTCGATAATCTCATCGCGGCTGGCCCCTTTGGCGACGGTTTGCGCAAAGGGATAAAGATTGACGACGACAAGGTCGATCGCGCCAATATCATGCGCCTGCATAGCGGCCACTTGTTCAGCATTGTCGCGCACGGCGAGCAGGCCGCCGTGAACCTTAGGATGCAGCGTCTTCACGCGACCGTCCATCATTTCCGGAAAGCCCGTCAGGTCGGAAATATCGCGCACCTCAAGTCCGGCATCGCGCAGCGATTTGGCAGTTCCCCCGGTTGAGACAAGGTCCACCCCATGGCGCGCCAAAGCCTGACCAAGTTCAATCAACCCAGCCTTGTCAGAAACAGACAAGAGCGCCCGGTTGATTTTTACGTCCGTCATTTTGATCCCATTCTATTAGGCGGCGCGGCGAAGCGCCCAGTTGATTGAGGCCCCTTGGGCAGGGGCTTCGCCTGAAATCACAAGCTGCTGGGTCGGATGCAGCTGACCCTCTGCATCGATCCAAAGGCTATCTTCGATCAGCAGAGCAGACGCTTCGCACCGAAACTGCCATAAGGGACCACCTGCGATCCGCAGCAAAGCACCCTTGCCATCGGCGGTTGGCGTCACCTCCACCCCGTGGCCAAGATGGAAACGAATGGCAAAGCCTGTCTGCGGCGCAGCGCGGCGGCCCCGTGGCACCAGCCGATCCTGCCCGCGAAGCTCTTTGCCATCGGTGCTCAGCGTCAGAGAGCGGGCATGCCGCATGCCAAAGCGCTTCACATAGCCATCATGGCTGGCCTCAAGACGCAGGCCCGCCTCATCGACTTGCCAATCCACCTCTACTTCGGTGACACCTTTGCCCAAGCCACCATTGGGCAGGAGCGCCGTCGAATTGCTGTCCGTCAGCGTCAGAGTGGAATGGGCAGCGGTCGTGCGCAGCGCCTGCGCCAGCGCGCCCGCAACCGGGGGTGCGCCCGCCTCTGCCCCACCACAATTCACAATCAGGCGTTTTTTGCCGTCGGAAAGCTCGAAAGCCAGAGTGGACGCACAACCCATCGGCAAGGGCTGGTTTAGGGGCGGCACCCCTGCATCAACCACCACCAATGTGCTGCCCTGCGCCAGCCGTTGATAGCCCCAGTCAAAGGCCTGCTGCAACGGATGAGCTCGAACGCCGCACCCCCGCAGAACCGCATCGACATCTGGCTTGGAGAGAGGCAGGCCGCCTTGCCAGCTCGACAATAGGCCATCCCCCAATGTCACCCCCATCAGGGCAGCCGCGCCGCGCGTGAGCGCTTCGGTCACAATGGGCTCAGGCGCGGCGCGCCTTGCCTCATAGCATTTCTGCAACATCGCCAGAGAGGACAGGCAATCCATCAGCCGCACGGGGGATCGACACAGCACGCCACCATCGCTGGTGAAGCATTGCTCCACTGCATCGGCAAGGCCCGCCTCACCCGCAATGCGCCGTCCTTCACCGCCCGGCATCAGCAGTCCGGCCGCAACAATCCCAGCCCAAGCCTCAACCGCGGCCGTGCCTGCGGGCATACGGCCCACGCTTTGCTCCAGATGCCGCGCCGTCCGCGCCAGTGCATTCAGCACCGAAGAGCGATAGACAATGTCCGCGCTGGACAGGATGAGCGGGGCATAGGCCGTCCAAAATAGGATCCGCCGACCCGCGAAATCGCCGCGCCAGGCCTGATCAGATACAACGTCCCCATGCGCTTGCAGCCAAGCCCGCATTAAATATTCAGCCAACGGCGCAGCCGCCAGACGATCATTCAAGGCACCCAAATCGCGCAGCCAAGCAAAGCTTTGCATATGGGCACTCAAGCCTGGGGACCAGCCCTGAGCAGAAAAGCTGCAATCCGCAACCTTCTGGCTTTCCCCATGCCAGCGGATGATGCCATCCAGAATTTCCCGGCCCCGCACCACATCGCCCCGAATGGGGTCATCAGGCACGGTCAGCAGCTTTAGGGGATAGCGCCCGCGCAGCCGCAGGCTATGAATGGGGGTCTGCCAAGTCAGGCGATAAAGCCGATCCAAAAGCTGCTGGACAAAGGCCGGACCCGCAGGCGCCGGCGCATGCACAAGATGCTTGCCGACGATGATCCTATCAGAATCCGCCGTCGGCGCGTTTCTCATTGCCCGCGCAACCCCGCAATGTTGCTGGCATAATGATCTGGCCCGCCTTTGAACGTCGCGGTTCCGGCCACAAGAACATCGGCACCTGCTTCAATGACCCGAGGTGCTGTTGCGGCATCTACCCCGCCATCCACTTGCAGGCGGATATCCAAGCCCTGCTTGTCAATATTCTTCCGGATTGCCTCAATCTTGCGCAGCTGACTTTCAATGAAGCTCTGCCCACCAAAACCGGGGTTAACGCTCATCACAAGGATCAGGTCGAGATCCTCATACATATAATCCAGCATCTTGGCCGGTGTCGCAGGGTTGAGCGACACACCGGCCTTCTTGCCCAAGGCTTTGATCCGCTGCACCGTGCGGTGAAGATGCGGGCCCGCTTCTTGATGAACCGTAATGATATCCGACCCCGCTTCGGCAAAGGCCTCCAGCATCGGATCCACGGGGGAGATCATCAGGTGAACGTCCATCACCTTTTGCGTGTGCGGACGCAGCGCTTTGACGACCATCGGGCCAATGGTCAGATTTGGCACAAAATGCCCGTCCATCACATCGACATGGATCCAATCTGCCCCGGCCGCATCAATGGCGCGCACCTCTTCTCCAAGCCGCGCAAAATCAGCGGAGAGAATCGATGGGGCGATAAGAATAGGGCGAGTCATGGGCTAAGACCTTAACC
>JBJTAW010000237.1:0-2605 GCA_046091025.1 Chakrabartia sp.
GCGCTTTGCCGGCGACGGGATCCCAAGCGACCAACGAGCCTGTGGTGGCAGCGGCCGCCGCTGCGCGCACTGCGGGGTCGGCAGGCATGCCGAGCTTGCCCGAATCCAGACCGATCTGGAAGCCAACCTTGCCGGGCTTCCAATCCTTGGATGCGGCAAAATAGGGTTGCGCGACCTCCTTGGCGGGAATGTAAACGAGACCCGTTTTCGGGCTGTACGACATGGGTTGCCAGCTATGCGCACCGACCGCGCCCGGCAGGCCGATAAAGGGTTTGCCGGTCAGCTCATAGCGCGCTTCGGGATTGATGATCGGCTTGCCCGTAACAGGATCGAGGCCCTTGGCCCAAGTGATTGTCTTGGCAAAGGGTTTGCCCGACAGGAACTTGCCCGTCTTGGCGTCCAGAACATAGAAAAAACCGTTCTTCGGCGCGTGCATGACGACGCGAGTGGATTTGCCGTTGATCGGCAGATCAGCCGCGATAATCTGCTGCGTGGAATCATAGTCCCAGCGATCTTCCGGTGTCTGCTGGAAATGCCAAACATATTCGCCCGTATCGGGCCGAATGGCAACGATAGAGGCGGTGTAGAGGCTATCCCCCGCTTTGCCACCACGAGCATTGGGGTTCCAAGGCTCTGCATTGGCCGTGCCGAAATAGACCAGATCGGTCTTGGGATCATGGGTGATTGAATCCCAAACCGTGCCGCCGCCGCCATTCTTCCAAGCATCGGGCGCCCAAGTCTTGGAGGCTGCCTCCAGATGCTTGCCTTCAAATGGCTTGGATGGATCACCGGGCACCGTATAAAAACGCCAAGCTTCCTTGCCTGTTTCGGCGTCAAAGGCGGCCAAATAGCCGCGCACAATATATTCGGCACCCGCCGCCCCGATCAGCACCTTGCCCTTCACGACGCGCGGCGCGCCTGTGATGGACATGGGCGATCCCTTGGGAATGGTCAGCTTATCCCACAGGACTTTGCCAGTATCGGCATTGAGGGCCACGAGCCGCCCGTCGAGCGTGGCGACATAGACGCGCCCTTTATACACGGCGACACCGCGATTGACGGCGTCACAGCAAACATCGACCAATTTGGCACGGGGCACTTGCGGGTCATATTCCCACATTTTCTTGCCCGTCGCGGCATCATAGGCCTTCACCATCGACCAAGCGGTGGACACATACATCACGCCATCAATTACAATCGGGGTGGCTTCCTGCCCCCGCGCGGTATCCATGTCGGAAGACCAAGCTAGGCCCAATTGGCCGACATTCTGATCACTGACCTGCGTCAGCGGTGAGAAGCGCTGTTCATCCATGGTGCGGCCATAAGACAGCCAGTCTGCCCCATCCGGGCTACCTGCGACCAGGCGCTCATCATCCACATTGGCAAGCTTTCCGCCTTTTTCCGAACAGCCGGACAGGATGGAAATGGCAGCAATCATCGCACTGCCGAGCAAAAAACCACGTGACGTCATGATATGAATTTACCCCTCATATAAATGCCCGGATTATCGGGCATGCATCCTTCACCCTCATGGAGCCTAACGACTCTTTCTCGTTGATCTTGCCAGCGAAATAGGCGGGATGCGAGAGGAAATTCAAACATCTGACCCAGAACTTGGTCGTTAAGAGGTCTGCAGCCTTACAAATCTACGCCCGCGGCAATCGCCTCGAGCTTGCGGAGCCGCTCGCGCAGATCCGCCAGCTCGATCCGGCTGGTGATGGCGGGGGCCATTCCCAGGGATTTCAAATCTGCGGTTCAGAGCTTTGAAAAGGATTTGCTGGTTCGCGCGTTGGCGCAGCATCGGCATAATCAGCGGGCCACGGCCAAGGCGCTGGGCATGACCTATGATCAGCTGCGCCACTGCCTGAAAAAGCACGGTCTGCTGGACCCGGCCTCAGCTTAAGGTTTATCCAGCCTTTGGGGGTTCCGCCGGTTGTGTGGAATGGCGCAGGATCATCGGGATATTGGCTGCCCCAAAGAGCAAAGTCAGCGGCAGCGCGCCCCATAGCTTATAGCCCAGCCAAAATCCGGTGGAGCCGTTGCGCCACACAATCTCATTCAACACGGCCATAGCAAGGAAGAACCAGGCAAAATTGCGGGTGAGAACATGCCAGCCATGCTGGCTCAGCTCCGGATAGGCATGGGCCATGACGCGTTCCAGCGTTGGCTTTTTGGTGAGTGTCCCGAAAAAGAGGATGCCCGCCACCAATGTGTAATAGAGCGTCGGCTTTATCTTGATGAAGGTTTCATCATGCAGCCAGATGGTCAGTGCGCCGAAGAACAAGACCATGACGCCTGAAAACATCAGCAACACAGACACGCTGCCATGGCGCAATTTTGACCAGATGAGCGCCGCCAGCGTGGCCAGCATGAAGGCGCCTGTCGCGATCCAGACATTGGTCAGCCAATAGGACAGCAGAAAGATACCCAGTGGCCCCAAATCGACGATCAAATTGGGCGGCGGCGCTTTGTCGGGCTGTGGGTGAGGTGCAGTCGTCATGCCTTATCTGCTCCGGCAATGATGTGGGCCAATTCGGCTGGGTCAAAGGGGCGCAGATCTTCGATCGTTTCGCCAACGCCAATGGCGTGGATGGGCAGCCCAAAT
>JBJTAW010000238.1:0-3681 GCA_046091025.1 Chakrabartia sp.
ATCCCTGCATAAACTGGACTTGCACGGCGATAAACGGCAAAGACCTTTCCTATGAACGGCAATCGCATTCTTCTGATCGTGGGCGGGGGCATCGCCGCCTATAAATGCTGTGAGCTGGTGCGCCTGCTCCGCAAGGAGGGCGCGTCCGTACGTTGCGTGGTCACCTCTGGCGGCCAGAAATTTGTAACCCCCATGACGCTTGCCGCCCTTAGCGAGGACAAGGTCTATACCGATTTGTTCGACCTGAAGGATGAGGCCGAAATGGGTCATATCCAATTGTCGCGCCAAGCCGATCTGGTTGTCGTTGCCCCGGCAACGGCCGATCTGATGGCGAAGATGGCAGCGGGCATTGCCGATGATCTGGCCACCACCTTGTTGCTGGCAACGGACAAGCCCGTGCTTGCCGTGCCCGCCATGAATGTGCGCATGTGGCGACACCCCGCCACCTGCCGCAATGTCGCAACGCTGCGCGAGGATGGCATTCAGGTGCTTGATCCCGACGAAGGCCCCATGGCCTGCGGGGAATATGGCCCCGGCCGTTTGCCCGAACCGACCGCCATCCTTTCGGCCATCCGCATTGCTTTGGCCGATCAGCCCCGGCCCCTTGCCGGTAAACATATCCTTGTGACCGCTGGCCCAACGCATGAGCCGATTGATCCTGTGCGCGTTATCGCCAACCGATCTTCAGGCAAGCAAGGCTTTGCCCTTGCCGCAGCACTTGCAGAGGCAGGTGCGCGCGTAACCCTCATCGCGGGACCAGTTGCCTTGCCGACGCCCTTAGGGGTGGACCGCATTGATGTTGAAACAGCGCGCGAAATGGCTGACGCGGTCGCCGCTGCCCTACCCGCAGACGCGGCGATCATGGTTGCGGCTGTCGCTGACTGGCGGGTGGATGCCGCACCCGAAAAGCTCAAGAAAGAAGCCGGCCCACCGCAGCTCAATTTTGAGAAAAACCCTGATATTCTGGCCGGTCTATGTACCTCGGCCGCCCGCCCGCGCCTTGTGATTGGCTTTGCTGCCGAAACCGAAAATTCGGTGGACCAGGCGATTGCCAAGCGGACGCGCAAGGGCTGTGACTGGATTGTCGCCAATAATGTCTCAATTGATCCGATGGGCGGCGAGCAAAACCGTGTTCACCTGATCACAGCAGACGGAACAGACAGCTGGGATCGCATGGACAAAAGCGAAATTGCCCGTCGCTTGACCCAAAGGATTGCCGATGCCCTTGCCTGATATAGAGATTGCGCTTCAGCGATTGCCCCATGGCGAGGGATTGCCGATGCCCGCTTATGCGACCGAAGGGGCCGCTGGCATGGATGTGGTGTCCGCTGAGGATCTCGACCTTGCCCCCGGCGCGCGGCATGCAGTTGCGACCGGCTTTGCGATGGCCATTCCCTTTGGTTTTGAAGTGCAGGTGCGCCCGCGCTCTGGCCTTGCGCTCAAACATGGGATTACCTGCCTCAACACGCCCGGCACGATTGACAGCGATTATCGCGGTGAGGTGAAGGTCATTCTTGCTCCTTTGGGCGATGCCCCCGTCCCCATTCGTCGGGGAGAGCGGCTTGCCCAGCTTGTTCCCGCCCCTGTGCAGTATGCGCGCTTTGCCCTTGTCGACAGCCTGGATGAGACAGAACGGGGCTCCGGGGGCTTTGGCTCAACCGGCCGATGAGCCTGACCGACGACGAACTGGATCGCTATGCCCGCCATATCGTGCTGCATGACATTGGCGGCACGGGGCAAATGGCCATTCGAGCCACACGGATGCTGGTCATTGGCGCAGGGGGGATCGGATCCCCCGCGATCCAATATCTTGCCGCCGCCGGCGTCGGCACGATCACGATTGTGGATGATGATCTTGTCAGCCTATCGAACCTTCAGCGCCAAGTCCTCTATGCGACAGATGATATTGGCAAGCCAAAGGCCGATGTCGCCGCCGAGCGCGCTATGGCCATCAACCCGCATGTTGCCGCCTCTGCGCTTCGCCTGCGCGTCTCATCCGACACCGTGGCAGAGCTTTTGCAGGATGTAGATGTCGTCATTGATGGGTCAGACAATTTTGCGACCCGCCTTGCCGTGGCAGACGCCGCCCATCATGCCCGTATCCCCTTAGTGTCCGCCGCCATTGGGCAATTTCATGGGCAATTGGGCGTGTTTCGTGGCTGGGAAGAGACTATGCCCTGCTATCGCTGCTTTGTCGGCGATGCGCATGATGCCGAAGATTGTGACAGCTGTGCCGATGTTGGCGTGCTCGGCGCAATGGTTGGCATGATGGGCAGCATGGCGGCGATGGAGGCTATTCGCTGCGTCACCGGCTTCGGCAAGGATCAGGCAGGGCTGTTGCAGATTATCGACGGGCTGGATCTTACCATGCGGGCCATCCGCCTGCCAAAAGACCCGGCCTGCACCACATGTGGCGCGTAAACTGACCTTGCCCTTCGTCGCGCAGGCGGGCATAGGCCCGCCTATCAACTGACCTCCTAAAAGGACTCGCTTGCGATGAAAGCCCGCGTCACGATCACGCTCAAAAATGGTGTTCTCGATCCGCAGGGTAAGGCGATCCACCATGCGCTGGAAGGCCTTGGCTTTGGCGGCGTTAACGATGTGCGCGCAGGCAAGATGATTGAACTGGATCTTGCCGATGGCACCACGGACGCAGAGATTGAGGATATGTGCCGCAAGCTGCTTGCCAATACGGTCATCGAAAACTTCCGGATTGAGCGCATCTGATGAAGACCGCCGTCATCGTCTTTCCCGGTTCCAATTGTGACCGCGACTTGGCTGTTGCCTTTGAACAGGCAACGGGTCAGGTGCCGCATATGGTCTGGCATCAAGAGACCAGCCTGCCCGATGGCATAGATCTGATCGGTGTGACGGGCGGCTTTTCTTACGGGGATTATCTTCGTTCAGGGGCGATGGCCGCACAATCGCCAGTCATGCGTGCCGTTTCCGATGCCGCAGAACAAGGCCGTTATGTGCTTGGTATATGCAATGGCTTTCAGGTCTTGACCGAAAGCGGGCTATTGCCCGGGGCGCTGATGCGTAATGCGGGCATTTCGTTCGTCTGCCGCGATGTGAAATTGACCGTCGCGAACTCGCAATCGGCCTTTACCAACCTCTATGATGCAGGCGAAGACATTGTCGTTCCGGTCGCCCATCATGATGGCAATTATTTTGCCGACAGCGCCACGCTGGATCGCCTGGAAGGCGAAGGCCGCGTCGCCTTTCGTTATGCGGAAGAGGTGAATGGTTCGGCCCGGAACATTGCGGGCATCCTCAATGAAGGTGGCAATGTGCTGGGCATGATGCCCCATCCAGAACGGTGCAGCGAAGATGCGCATGGCCGCCTTGATGGAAAGCGCATTTTCGACGCGCTCGCCAAAAGCGCCTGATCAGTCCCAGCCTTCCAGAACCTGATCCCGCGGCCGATGGCCGTCCACCCAGGCGCGAATATTGGCGATCACTTTCTCGCCCATAGCGGCGCGCCCTTCATAGGTGGCAGAGCCCATATGCGGCAGCAGAACCGTATTGGCGAGATTCAAAAACCGCGGATCGACATGCGGCTCATTGACATAGACATCTAGCCCCGCCCCTGCAATCCGGCCCGATTCCAACGCCTCAATCAATGCATTCTCATCCAGAACCTCACCGCGCGACGTGTTCACAAGATAAGCATCGCTGCTC
>JBJTAW010000239.1:0-4014 GCA_046091025.1 Chakrabartia sp.
ATGCGGGCAATATCGGCAGGGCGATTATACTGGGCCTCGAGCAGCGGGTTCTTGGCGAAGCGTTCGGGCCAATCGATATTGGCCGCAATCACATCCTTGCGCTCGCCTGCATTAAGGCGCGCTACGACCTGTGTCAGGATATGGTCAAAGGCGTCGGCATAAGTGTTGAGCGTGGGAGCGATTGTATCGGCGCCTTCCAATGCTGCGCCGTGCATCGGCAGCATGATTTCTGGCTTAAGTGCCGCCATATCCCGATAAGCAGCGGTCCATTCCTCCACATATCGCTGCATGCGCTTGCCATTGCCGGCATTGGGAAGGAACCCCTGATAATAGTCCGCGGTAACAATTGTCTTGCGGCCGGGGATGGAGAGCCAGATCTGGTCCTCGGTCTCGCCTGGCGCGTGGGTGGCGATGAAGGTCTCGCCGCCGATCTTATAAGTCTTGCGGCCTTCGAAGGTCTCGTCGGGCATAACGACATCGGCGGGCGTAGAGGGTTGCAGCGTTAGCGGCTGGTTATTGTAACGGCCTATGGAACCGCCCAGTCGCAGATCTGCGTCGATGGCCTTCAGCATTTGCGCGCTTGCTACGACGCGCGGGCGGGAAGGCAGTTTCACCAGTTCGCGCGCGCCGTAGCTGTGGTCAACATGGGTGTGGGACAGGAAGATTGTCTTCAGCGGCTTTTTGCTGAGCGTCGGGATAACGTCCTTCAGGACAACGCCGATAGAGGCATAACCGGAATCGAAGAGAACAAGGCTGTCGCGCGTTTCGATCAGCGCGACGTTCACATAGGGAAAGCGAATCAGCCACATCCCCTTTCCATGCGGTTCTATGGTCATCTTCGCGCGGGCTTCGGCCACGACCTCAGGCTCGGTAGAGAGCATGGCGCGGGCGATGAGCGCCGATTTCGGCCCGCCAAAGCCATCCTGCCGTGCCATATGCTTCACAATGTCTGGATGCTCCTGCGCGATCATCGCCCGGCCCTTTTGAACACGGAGATCATCAGGAGATGGCGTGAATCCGCCCGCCAATGCAGGGGTGGACGCCAAAAGCGCCAACACGATGCCGAAACGCATATTCTCTCCTCTGCTTTGCTTGTTTGCGTAAATCCTATTGCGCATCGATACGCATTCAGTAATTTGAGCGCAAATTAAAGCTAAAACTGCGAAAGAGGATGTTATGAAGCGCGCGTTAATGGCGGCAGTGCTATGTGCAGGGGCTGCGGCGTCAGCCCAGCAGATGTCGGTTCCAGCCGGGCTGACGGTTGGTTCCATGTCCCGCGTCTCCCCCGTTTTGCAGGCAGAACGCCAGCGCGATAACTTTGAGCCTGCCATATTGCGCCCCGATCAGGCGCGCGCGGCGAAGGCCAAGCTCGATGCCATGTACAAGCGCGCTGGCAAGCGACCCAACATTCTGATCTTCGTCGTCGATGATCTCGGCTATGGTGATGTTGGTGCATATGGCGGTGGGGAGTCACTTGGTGCCCCGACACCGCATATCGACCGGCTGGCGCGTGAAGGATTGAAGCTCACCTCCACTTATGCACAGCCCAGCTGCACACCAACGCGCGCGGCGCTCAATACCGGGCGTTTGCCTGTCCGATCCGGGCTGACCTCACCAAAGCTTTTGAACGACAATGCAGATATTTCCAGCGAGCTTCTGGCCGCGAAAATTCTGTCGGATGCGGGCTATCGCACCGCGCTCTCCGGCAAATGGCATCTGGGTGAGAAAGACGGCTCACGACCTTGGCAGGTCGGCTTTGATGAGTTCACCGGTTTCCTTGGTGTGGCCAATGCCTATCAAGAAGAGCACCCGTCCGCGACCGATGTCGCGAATGATCCTGAATTGCTTGCGCAACTCCGCGCCATGCCGGGCAGTCGGGACCTCTGGTCCGCCACCAAGGAAAGGGGCGGCAAGTCAATGGGTCAGATCAACTGGAGCAATGATGCCACTCTTGATCAGAAGTTTGCGACTTTCTCGGAGGGCTTCATTCGTCGCTCGGTCAAGTCTGGCAAGCCCTTTTACCTGAGCCATAATTTTACCAAGGTCCACTATTTCAACCAACCGTCCAAAGCGTTCGTCGGCCGCTCCGCTACAAAGGACGTGTACCGCGATAGCGTCATGGAAGTGGACCATATTGTCGGCCGCCTGACCAAGCTGCTCGAAGATCTGAAGATTGCCGACAACACGATTGTCTTCTTCACGTCAGACAATGGTCCTGAGGAAGATAGCTACCCGGAAAGTGGCACGACACCCTTCCGTGGGGCCAAGGGCACGACGTTGGAGGGCGGCGTTCGTGTGCCGGGCATCTTTTGGTGGCCGGGCATGATTAAGCCGGGGCGGGTATCAGACGGCCTGTTTGATATGACCGATATGTTCAATACCAGCCTTGCTGTCGCCGGTGTTGATGCGGGGAAAGTGGTTCCGGCAGATCGTTATATTGACGGGATCGACCAAAGCGCATTCCTGCTTGCCGACAATGGCGAGTCGGCGCGTGAAGCGGTTTTCTTCTGGAACGTGGACCTTTTTTCGGGCGTCCGCTGGCGCTATGACAAGATGGCGACGTCCGAAATTCAGGTGGGTTCAGGCAATGTGCGGGACATGGGCGGGCTCGACAATGCGCAAGTCATGACGCCGCTCAACAGTTGGATGTATAATCTGTATCTTGATCCAAAAGAACGCAAATCGGTGTTGATCGAAAAGGCTTGGGCGCCGTCCTATGCACTCGGCCCGCTCATCGCGGTGCACGGGGCAACGATGGCCAAATATCCGCCAAAGGCGAAGATCCGCTTTCGCTGATGCGCCGAGCTTTGCTTGTCTCGCTGCTGCTCTTGGCGTGCTGTTCCGAAACCCGGCCTGACGAAGTTCTGATTAGGGGCGGCACATTCACGCCGGGCAATGATAGGAGCTATCCCGAGGAAGCGCGCGGCCGGGCGGTGACGGTCGGCAGCTTCATGATGGATGCGACCGAGGTCACCAATGGCGCGTTTGCCGACTTTGTGAAGGCGACAGGATATGTGACCGTCGCTGAAAAGGGCTTCGCCAATGACCCGCGCGTGCCAGAGGCGCAGCAGCAGCCGGGGGGCGCGGTGTTCCTCATGCCAGAACCGGGCCGCGCACCCGGCTGGACCTTCATGCCGGGAGCCAGTTGGCGGTATCCGGAAGGGCCGGGCAGTTCCATCGAAGGCAAAGAGGATGAGCCCGTCGTCCAGATCGCTTATGCCGACGCATTGGCCTATGCCAAGTGGAAGGGCCGAGACTTGCCAACCGAGGCCGAGTGGGAGTGGGCAGCCGGGCAGGGGCGTCACATGCCCGGTCGAGATCGTCCGATCATCGATGGAAAGCCTGCCGGAAACAATTGGGACGGCACATTCCCAACCAGCAACAGCAAGGCTGATGGCTATCTTGGTCGTGCCCCGGTCGGCCGCTTCCCGGCGGATATATCAGGGCTTTACGACATGACGGGCAATGTCTGGGAATGGACGCGCAGCGGCTGGACAATGAGTCATCGTCCGGATGCGCCCACACAGGCTGGCGCGCATGCCATTAAGGGTGGTTCCTACCTTTGCGCCCGCAATTTTTGCGCCCGATATCGCCCGCAATCTCGCCAGATGCAGGACGATACACTCGGCACCAACCATGTCGGTTTCCGAACGATAAAGCGTCTGCCCAACGGCTAAATAAGGGCCGTCAGCAGAAACGGCACACCTGCCAGCCAGAGCCATCCAAGCTTGCCCCACATGGCAAATTTGGGGTTCTGGTGGTTCCACAATCTTAATGCGCCTGCGGCACCGATAGCCCCAGCACCCGGGATCCAGAAGCCGGACAGTCCGACAAGGCCCTATAGGCCGAGCAGGCGAATGCCTGCCCCACTGCGCGCTTTGTCGACAGGCGTTCGCAATCCTGCCAGACCTGCAAAGCCGATCAGGCCCAAGATCCCTGCAAATGGAGCCAAGCTTTCCAACATATTCCCCCCTAGTTGATTGTGCCGTGGATCGTCTGGCCATCCTTAATTGT